>JAJYKH010000367.1 GCA_021788685.1 Deltaproteobacteria bacterium
TGATGATGAGCGCAAGCAGAGCGGCGAAAAAACCCGATCGTGACCAGCAGGTGCTCGTCCTGCTCGCCGTCGGGCTGCTCATCGGCCTTGGCCCGCAATTGTTCCGGAGCGTGTTTCCCCCCCGAGGCAAACACTCGCCTGCACCAGCCGCCTACCTGTGGCTGAACGGCACCCCCGTCGAGGAAGGATTGTACCGGATTCCCCCGGACCAGCGGGAAAAGGCATCCCGCTCCATTTCCGCCGAGCTGCCGACCATCCGCCAACCGGTGCCGACCGCTGCCGCCCCGGCCGCGTTCCGTCTCCAGGCCAACGGGCTGCCGCCCGCGCCTATCCGATCCCCCGCTGGCCTGGCCCCCCTGTTCTTCGCCCCCATCGCCATCAATCGGGCGAATCGTGAGCTGCTGATGACCCTGCCGGGAATCGGCCCCCGGCTGGCGGATGCCATTATCGGCCTGCGCCGGCAAAAGAAAGGATTTCATGAAGTACGTGAGCTTTTGGAGGTATACGGCATCGGGAAGGGAAAACTCGCCAGACTGGAAGGTCTGGTTACCATCGATTGACCCCCGCCGTGGATCCGTGGGAAAATCCGTCATGAAAAACTGCCTGAGTCGATTCCTTCTCCTGATCTGCATCCTCCTCGCACCGGCAACGGCCTTCGGCCAGGAGGCCCGCTACGCGGCCACCATCCAACCGCTCGCCGCCATCCTCAAGGAAGTGGTCGGAGCAAGAGGGGAGGTCGCCCGCGTGCTGCCTCCGGGCAGCTCACCACACACCTTCGAGCCCCGGCCGAGCGATGCGGTCATGCTCCAGCGCTCCCTGGCCCTGTTCTACGCCGGGCCTGGCCTGGACCGCGAATGGACCCAAGGGCTGCCTGCCCCCCGGAAGGTGGAAATGCTGCAGTTGGTGCCGCCCGAGTACCGGCTCCCGATGGTCGCTCACCATGATGAAGAAGGGAAGGGGGGGCATGGCCACGAGCATGAGGGGAGCGGGACGATCGATCCCCACTTTTGGACGGACCCGCTCACGGTCAGGGCGATGCTGCCCGGCCTGGTCAGGCAGTTGACGGAAATCGACCCGGAAGGGCGTGCGCTTTACGAACGGAATGCCGCCGCTTTTGCGGCGGACCTGGACCGGCTGAATGCCCAGGTAGCCGAGATCCTCCGGCCGGTGGCCGGCAAACCCGTTTTCCTCTTCCATCCCTCCTTTCAATACCTCATCACCCGGTACCACCTGAACCTGGCCGGACTCCTCGAGCCCTTTCCCGGCAGGGAGCCCTCCCCCAAGACCCTGAACGCTCTAATCGAGAAAGTCACACGGGTGCACGCCCGGGCGCTCTTCACCGAGCCGCAGCTCCCGTCCCAGCCGGCCAAGGTCCTGGCCGAGGCCGCCGGACTCAAACTTTACGAGCTCGATCCTCTTGGCGGCACCAAAGGCCGCCAGAGCTACAATGACATCATCCTTTACAATGCCCGCACCCTGCGCGAAGCTCTCGGCGGTCAGCCATCAGCGATGAGCGGTCAGCGCTGAGAAGCAGCAAGGCATAAAAAAGAGGGGCAATCTCCTGCAGGAGCGCAGGATAAAGAGCTTGAGGCTAAAGTCTAAAGGGATACTTTAAAGATTGTCGGCCTCCCGCAGGCAGCTTTTCAGGTAGGCGGGATGTCTTGGTATTCTGCCGTTTGCTGACAGCTGAGGGCTGACCGCTTCCAATCAGCCAAGATTTCTTACCAGCTCGGCCATGTCCGCCCGAAGCTGCTGATAGCGGTCGAGACTCAGACCCGCCCCGCAGGCCACCTTTTCCGCCATCTCCTTGGTCAGAAAATCCCCCGGGCCGTGGGCATCGGCGTTCACCGCCAGCCGGGCTCCCGCTTCCTGGGCGATCCGGGCCACGTGGCCGTTGGTGAGCGAATGGCCCTTGCGGCCTGACAGCTCGATGAAGATTCCCTTGCGGGCCGCCAATTCCGCCTCCTCCCGGGTAATGAACCCGGGGTGGGCTAGGACGTCCACCCCGGCGAGCAGGGCGGCCATATTGGTGCCCGGCGCCACCGGCTCGGCCACGGTCTCGCCATGGCCCACCACAATCTCGGCCCCCAGCTCCCGCGCCCGCCTGGCCAACTCGGCCATGAGACCCGGCGGCACGTGGGTGAGCTCGATCCCCGCGATGAGCCGGGTCCGGGAGTGGCCGCGCAGCTCTTTCGCCACCCGCACCAGCCGGGGAATGATGAAATCCAGGTTGGAGCCGTCCGCGTGGTCGGTAATCGCCACCGCTTCGTAGCCGAGCACCTCCACCCGACGCAGGTGCTCGGCCGGCACCAGCTCGCCGTCGCTGAAGATGGAATGGGTGTGCAGGTCGATCATCGTTCGGCACCTCGCATGGATGAAGAATTGGGCGGCTCAGCCCCGCCGGACACGAGCTTGCCGCGCAGGGAGTTGGCGCAGGCCTCCTCGATGACTATGGTAACCATCTCCCCCTGCGCCAACTCGAGCCCGCTGTCGAAGTTCACCACGTAATTGCTGTCGCTCCGGCCGCTCCACTGGCCGGCGGCCGTCCGGCTCTCGCCCTCGACCATCACCGCCAGCTCCTGGCCCACATATTCCTGCCGCCGCTCCAAGGCGATCTCCTCCTGGCGGGCCTGGAGCACCGACAACCGTTCGCTCTTGGTCTCCTCGGGCACTTTATCGGGAAAGCCGGCCGATTTGGCGTACGGCCGGTCCGAATACTTGAAGGAAAATGCGCCGTGGTAGCGGACCGTTTCCAGCAGCTCCATGGTGGCGGCGAAATCATCGTCCGTTTCGCCAGGGAAACCGACGATGAGATCGGTGGTGAGGGCGATCCCGGGCCGATGCATCTGGAGGGCGGCCACCTTGTCCAGGTAGTCCTCGATGGTGTACCGCCGGTTCATGCGGTCGAGGACCCGGTTGGAGCCGGACTGGACCGGGAGGTGGAAATGGGGGCAGAGCTTGCCGATCTCTCCGAAGCAGCGCATCAGCTCCTCGGAAAGGTCCTTGGGGTGGGAAGTGGTAAACCGCAACCGCACGAGCCCCTTGATGGCGGCCACCGCCCGCAGCAGCTCAGGGAAGGACCGCCTCCCGCCGTTTC
>JAJYKH010000368.1 GCA_021788685.1 Deltaproteobacteria bacterium
CGATCTCCGGTCCGCTCCCGGCCGGAGTTGGCGCACAGGGCCTCGGCCACCTGGAGGAACAGCTCCCGGGGGATGCCGCAGATCGCTTCCACCATCTCCGGGGTGTAGCGCTGGTAGTGGCGCTTGACGATCTGGAACACGCAGCGGGGGCTTTGCAGGGTGTGGTCGAATTCCAGGGCGCTCACCGCGGTGCCCCGCTCCGGGCGGGGCTCGCCGGTGAACATCTCCCGGTGGCCGGCCGCGGGCGTGACCCGCGCCCCCTTGTACTGCCAGGAGGAGGGGTCGTACTGCCCCTTTTCCGGGCTCCAGCCGCTGAAGATCCCGTCCAGGTCCTCGGTGTCCACGAAGTCGTCGGAGACGATGGCCGCGGCGTTGGTGTAGTTCTCGACGTATTCCCGGAAGTAGCGCTCGTGCTCGTAAATGTAGCGGACGATCCCGCCCAGGAAGGCGATGTCGGTGCCGGGCCGGATGGGGACGTGGAGGTCCGCCACCGCGCTGGTGCGGGTGAAGCGGGGATCGACGTGGATGATGGTCGCCCCCCGCCGCTTGGCCTCCATGACCCAGCGGAAGCCCACCGGGTGGCACTCGGCCATGTTGGAGCCTTCGATGACGATGCAGTCGCTGTTCGCCAGGTCCTGCTGGAAGGTGGTGGAGCCGCCCCTGCCGAACGAGACCCCCAGACTGGGGACCGTGGAGGAGTGTCAGATGCGGGCCTGGTTTTCGATCTGCACCATGCCGAGGGCGGTGAAGAGCTTCTTGATGAGGTAGTTCTCCTCGTTGTCGAGGGTGGCCCCGCCCAGGTGGGCCATGCCCAGGGTGCGCCGCAGGGGATGGCCTTTCTGGTTGGTCTCCTCCCAGGTGGCGTCCCGGGTGGCCTTCACCCGCGCGGCCACCATGTCCATGGCCTCGTCGAGCGGCAGGGTCTCCCAGTGGCGGGCATAGGGGCGCCGGTAGAGGACGGTTTGGAGCCGATGGGCGCCGGTGACGAGCTGGAAGGTGGCGGACCCCTTGGGGCAGAGGCAGCCCCGGGAGATGGGGGAGCCGGGGTCACCCTCGATATCGACGATCCGGCCGTCCTTCACGTAGACGAGCTGGCCGCAGCCCACCCCGCAGTAGGGGCAGACCGAGGGGACCGCCCTGGCCCCCTCGATGCGGGGCCGGAGGGTGCGGCTGCGCTCGGACAGGGCGGTATCGCCCAGGCCGGCCGCATCCTGCCGGCCAAGCTGGCGGATCACCGGCCAGGAAGTGAAAAAGTTGGCCATGAGGTGCCTCCCCTGCTGGGGTGAACGGATTCGGGGCCGCCCCGATGACGGAAACGGGACCCCGGCGGCAATCGTTACGGCGACGGCCCGCCTTGCCTGGCAAGCGAGGGGACGAGGGGCCAGGGCGTGGCGGTGATGGAGCGAAGGTCCATGTATCTCCTCCGGAAAACCGGCCCAGGAGAACGGGCAAAGAACGGGACGTCAGGCGAAAGGCGGGAAAGGCGGCAGGCGGGAGCCTGCTTTCATTCTCGGCAACCGGGAGGGGGCAAGTCAAGGAGAGGGGGAGGATGGCGCCGTTCTGCTCCGCAGGAGGAGGAATCGGCAATCACCGGCGGGTTGTGGGGCGCGAGACGGTAGGCTGTTACAACTGCCCCACCACTTTCACCAGCTCATCAAGGTTGAAAGCCCCATCAATTGGGTTTTTCTCGAACACCATAAAGTAGCGGTAATCGTTGCCGGCCTTGCTGGCCCAAGCCGTCCCCAGCTTCAGCTTTCGATTTGAATCGGAGTTGTCCCGGTCATCGCCCTTGGCCTCAATCAGAAGAACCTTGCCCCGCTTGGTGACCACCAGAAAATCGGGGTAATGATTGATGAAGCCATTGATGCTGAATCCTTTTTTCTCAAGAATGCGGTGCCAGAACCGGATATTTCCCAGGTTGGCGATTTCGTTGATGACCTTTGTCTCCAAGGAGTTGAGCTTGCCTTCCATCGAGTAAAGGCTCAAGGGGATGGCGGAGGCCATTTCGACCGGGTGGATAACCGGCGGCAGCTCGTAGGCCATTTTCATTTCTAAACGGTCGGCGGCCAACCATTGGAAAAAAACTTCTTCGGCATAGGCGGTTGTGAGGCTATCGATCTTGGTTTTGATCTTGTCCCGGTAATCGTATTCCCTCGCAATGCAATCATGCAGCTGCTCGGAATTCATGCCCTCAAGAATCCGGCGGACATAGCCCTTCACTTCCTGGTCTTTCAGGGGGGCTATGTTGCCGATCAATTCATAGAGTCGCAGGGCAAGCTGGTTCCTCTTGCCCTCGGGCGGCAAGGCAATCAGGTACGCGGCCAGCTGTTCCCGGGTAACATGCTCGAGTTTCCAGAAACGGGGACGGTAATTGTGGTCGCCGATCTGCTCAATATCAACCTGGTAAGCCTCTCCTGCCGCTGTAAAGTCGATCTGGCAGTCGGCTTGGCTCAGGCGGAAATCTTTGAGCAGCTCTCTCCTGCTAAAAAGGGCCGTTTCTTCCCTGCCGAAAAGGCTTAAACCAGGCACACGCATATAAAATTGCGGTAAGCGGAGCTTTTTCGCCTCTTCCGCGAAAACAGTGATCATTCCAAATTCGTTCATCTTGCTCCGCACCTCATCGGCGATATTCTCAGCCACTGCCTCTTGCGCCCGTTCTTCGTACTGCCGATTTTCCGTGACTGTCTGGTCGATAATTTCCCGCACCACCTGGCTTGGCGTGCCGGTGGTCGGCCCCGAGGAACCAGGAAGGGTTTCGGGCCAGTCATTGTCGCCATTGGTCGTACCGGCCGGCGTCCCGCCCGCTCCCGTTTCCGCCCCGGGGTCAACCTTGCCGCCGGGTAGGGTCCGCTGTTTACCATTGTCAGCAACCGCCGGCGCGTCTGCGGCCGTGGCATCCCTGGCCCGCACGTCTTTTTCGCTGAAGCCTGCTTGGTTGAGGCCTTTAACGATCTTATCAAGAGTGGCGATGAAATTGTTCGACGAGGCCAGCACGTAGGAGTTGTTCAGCAGGGTTCCTTCCTGGCGGCGAGCGTAAGGCTGGCGCAGCACCCGGCCTACTATCTGCTCCACATCCACGT
>JAJYKH010000369.1 GCA_021788685.1 Deltaproteobacteria bacterium
GGGGGTGCCCAGAAAGCCCCGGAGGGGCGTCACCGCCATGTCGATGTGCCGTTCGCCCCCATCGCGGGCCCGGATGACGAGGGGGTACCGTTTGGCGGCGGGAGGCAGGCCGCGGCCGTCGCAGAACGAGCACTCCGCCTTGCAGAACCGGTCGGGGAACACCCGGTGGCAGTCGCGGCCGAGGACCTCGTTCCGGGAATAGCCGGTGATCTGCTCGGCCGCCTTGTTGAAGAAGAAGATGCTCCGGCCGAGGTCGTGGGCCAAAATGCCCTCCTGGAGGCTGTCCAGCACCAGCTCGGCTTGCCGCCGGGCCTGGACCAAGGCCCGGTAGTACCCTTGGGAGAAGAGGTCGGCCACCAGCTCCCTGATCCGCCCTTCCAGGGCACGGATCTCTTCGGGGGACCAGGAGGCCGGGCCGGGGACGTCCCAGTGGACCACGGCCGGGTTGCCGGGGAGGACCGGGAAATCCCCGCCCTCGCCCTTCGCAAAGAAGATGACCAGGTCGTAGGCGAAGGGCTTGACCCCGGCAAGCGGGAGCACCTTCGTCGGGGGGGAGGGGAGACCCTGGGCGGCGAGCAGAAGCGGGACTTCCGGGGGCAGGGATTCTCCGGCCGCGATTTCGCCCCGCACGCCCGCAATCGCCAGCTCCCGGAGGCAGGCGGCGGCCAGGAGCGGCTTGAGGGGGCTTTCCGGGGCGGCGAACAGGATGAGGGCCATGGAGGGAAGCGACTCCGGACAATTGGTCTGGAACGGCGACTCCTTCATTAATAAGCGGAAACCGGTGCCCCCGCAACCTTTCTCCCGGCGGTGCCGGGGAGGAAAGCAGGTTCTCGCCGGAACGAAAAAGGGCCGCCCCTTTCCGGAGCGGCCCTTGTCACATTCGTCCACCGAGGGAGCAGACCATTTCAGCCGCTCCTCCCGCGGGCTCTACATCTTCATCTTCATGGGCATTCCCTGCCCCTTCATGTGCATTTCCTGTCGTTTCTTGCGGATCATCATGGTGTCCTGGTACATGTCGTCGTAAGCGGCCCGGATGGCGGTCTCGAAATCGACCACCGTCCCGCCGCTCTCGGCCGCGAGCTTTTCGGCGGCGGCCTTGTCGGCGACCGCCCACTTGGCCCGGCCGGTCATGATCCCCGGGATCTTGCCGCCGAGAACCCAGACAGCCTTTTCGGCGTCGATCAGCTCCCCGGTGTTGTAATCGGCCACTTTGATCGCCTTGGGCATGCTATCCATCTTGTTGGCCAGATCGAGGGCCGCGCAATGGAGGCTGCACAGAGCGCTGCTGCTGCCGTCGGCGTATTCGATCTCCATCCGGCTCTTGGCGGCCATCTGCCGGCTCATGCCGCAATAGGCGCAGGAGGGGTGGCGGGCGATGTCGGCCGCCTGGTCCGCTGCAAACGCCAGGCCGGCCACCCCGAGGATCAACAGAGAGAACAACAGGAACAGCTTTTTCATATCAGGCCCCCATCTTGAAAAATTAGTAAGTTCTTCCATAAGTTGGCCAGGCATTATGGAATATAGACCAGGTAAAATCAAGCGACAATTTGCTGCCCTCCATGGGATTCCCGCTACGGGATGCCCTCCGAAAATGACTTCCGTTCGTCTCCCCGAATCGCCTTGCCGCCTGTTCCTCCCGCCGGTATAGTTTTCGCTTTCCCTTCTGCACAAGCCATTAAGGAAGCAAGATGAGACCGCGTGGCCCCCAAAGCCGACCGGACCGGCCCTATGCCGACCGGCATGCCTTCTTCTACGATCTGGAGATGTCCGGCTTCCGGGAGGATCTGTCTTTCTACCGCCGCCACCTGCCGACGGCCCCCTGCCGGGTCCTCGAGCTGGGCTGTGGGAGCGGCCGCCTGGGGGCGGTGCTCGCGGCGGCGGGGCACGAGGTCACCGGCATCGACCTGAGCCCGGCCATGCTGCGGCTGGCATTGGCCCGGCTCCAGGAGGGTGGTTACCGGGTCCGCTGCCTGTGCATGGACATGACCCGGCTGGCGCTGCGAGCACGCTTCGATGCCGTCCTCGTCCCTTACCACACCCTCAATCTGCTCGCCGGCCCCGGCCAGCTTGCGGCCTGCCTGGCATCCATCCGGGAGCATTTGGTTCCGGATGGCCGGCTGCTCGCCCAGATCCACCTGTCGGATCCCGCCCTGACCGCGCCCGGGGCCGGGAAGCAGTTCCAGTTTCGCACCTTCGGCCTGCCGGACGGGACCCGGATCATCAAGGAGGTTCTCCGGGGCTGGGACCGGGACACCCGGGTGCTCACCCTCAAGGAGACCTTCCGGGTCCGCCCGCCAAACGGTTCCATGGCGGACTGGCACTACGAGTATCGGCTCCTGGGGCATGACCGGGTCGGATGGGAGAGTGCCCTCGCGGAGGCGGGATTCCGCATCGAGGCGGCCTACGGCGATTATGGCCTGACCCCGGGCGGCGCCCCGGATTCCACCCTCCTGCTCGTCGATGCCCGGCCGGCATAGCAGGCCTCCGGCGCCATTCTCTTGCCCCCCGGGGTTTTTGCATTGCACCTTCTCCGGGGGCAGTCCATCATCCGGAAAAAGGACGGCAGAACAGGGGGAAAGATTGCTTTGACAATCTTTCGATCCCCGGGTAATTCTTCATCGTGGAGCTGCCGTTTGGGGCGGCCATTTTTCTCCAGGTTTTTTTCGAGATGGAAGATCGGGATCAGCAAAATCTCCTGGCGTGGACCAATGAGCTGCGCTGGCTGCATCAGCTTGCCAGGAGTCAGCCCTCCCATTGGGTGTTGAGCCGCATTGCGGAGGTGGAGGGAATGGTGGCGGCATGTCGCGAGCGCGTCGCCTGGGGGGAAACGCGGCGGCTTGTCGCCAGGCTGAAGGAACGGAGCTGATGGTTTCCCCTTCAGCCCGTCAGACGTGGGATGTGGTTTCGAGCAGCTGGTACAGCGGATTTCCGGGGTCCCCGTTATCGGTGGCGATGATCGTGCTCCGCTCGCGCCCATCCTCGACCGCGATCACGTAGCGGATCAAGTCCGCGCCGATTTCGGGTGGGCGCCCTTGCAAATCGCGAATGGCTTTCTCTGCCCTCTTCGCCCGAG
>JAJYKH010000370.1 GCA_021788685.1 Deltaproteobacteria bacterium
CGCCTCATTGACCACCAGATTGCGGCCGTTGAGCGGTTTGCCGTTCAGGGTTTCCATGGCCTGATGCCCTTCGCCGCGGGTGGACATCTCCACGAAGCCGAATCCGCGGGACTGGCCGCTGTACCGGTCCGTGACGATCTTGGCGCTGACGACGGTGCCATAGGCGGCAAAAGTCTTGCTGAGGTCCTCTTCCGAAAAGCCGAAGGGCAGGTTCCCGACATATAGTTTCATGCTGAAGCTCCTTGCAAGTGATCAGGAGAAACTCATGCGAAACAAATGCGCGGGAGGGGAAGAACCGGCAGGTGCCTGGGCAGGAATGGCGGCTGTCACTTGAGGTGAAAGGGTGAAGGTGCGGCCACTGTACAGTGACCATTTCGAATTGGCAAGAGTTTTTATCCCCCTTCAACCAGAATAGGGATAATCGTCCGCCGGGTCCAGTGTTTTTTGGGGGAGTTTCCTTCGGCGCTGTGCCCCTTCAACCGGTCGCCCGCGAGCTCCGCCAGGAGGTGGAGGAATTCGGGACCACGCCAGCCAGGGCGGGGCCACTGCTGCGATCGGACCTGCCGGAGGTCGTGGCAGCGAAGAACCTCTGAAAAGTCGGGCCATCCTCTGGCAGCTGCTTTCCCGAATCGAAACAGACCGGTCGATCCTGGCCCGGCTTGTCCGCCCTCCCCGGAATCTGCTACCCTAAGGTACCCCATTCCTGCCCGCAGCTTACGGCCAAGAGGTCCGACCCATGACCGGTCAACCCCCGCCCCAACCCGTCCGCTATGAGATCGAGAGCACCCGGGAAGGCATGATGGTCCGCGCCGAAGGGAGCCTCGACGTGGCGAGCTGTCCGTCCTTCATCAGGGACCTGGGCCGGCGGATCGACAGGGAGCGGCCCGGCAGCCTGGCGATCGATCTCGGCGGGATCACCCACCTCGACGAGTTCGGGGTGGCGGTGCTCGCGGGCCTCAAAAAAAAGATCGCGGAGCAGCAAGGCGCCTTTGCCCTCCGCAACGTGAGCGACCCGAACCGCGACGTTCTCTCCTTCAACAAATTCGATCAGCTGGGCCAGCTCACCATCACCCCCCGGGAACCGGAGCCCAACCTCCTCGTCCGGTTCGGGGAGGCCACCCTCAGGTTTTGGGAGGACCAGAAATTCGCCTTGACCTTCCTCGGCAGCACCCTCTTTTCCGTGCTTCGTGTCCTGCGCCACCCCCGGTCCCTCCGCTGGCCCGATACCCTCTTCTACATGCACCGGGCCGGGGTGGACGCCGTCCCCATCATCGCCTTGCTCAGCCTGCTCCTGGGGATGATCATGGCCTTCATGTCGTCGGTCCAGCTCCAGCAATTCGGGGCCAGCATCTACGTCGCCTCCCTGGTGAGCCTGGCGATGACCCGGGAGCTGGGGCCGATGATCACCGCCATCATCGTCGCCGGGCGGTCGAGCTCGGCGTTTGCCGCCGAGATCGGCTCCATGAAGGTGTCGGAAGAGGTGGATGCCCTCACGGTCATGGGCTTCGACCCGCACGCCTTCCTGGTCCTGCCCAAGCTCCTGGCCACCCTGCTCGTGGTGCCGTTCCTCACCCTGTTTTCCGACATCTTCGCCATTCTGGGCGGGCTCATCGTGGGGGTCGGCGTCCTCAACCTCACGTACCACGGCTACATCGACATGACCTACCAGACGCTCACCCTGTTCGACGTTTACTGGGGGATCAGCAAAAGCGCGGTCTTTGCGCTGCTCATCTCCTGGGCCGGCTGCCTCCGCGGCTTCCAGGCGAGGGGCGGCGCCACCGCCGTGGGCCAGGCGGCCACCTCGGCGGTGGTCACCAGCATTTTCATCATCATCCTGACCGATTCCGCCTTCGCCGTGCTCCTCACCTACTGGGCGCCGGAGAAGTCGACTTTTGTCCTGTATTAAGCAATGGCTACCGAGCGGGAGCCGATCATCCGGGTCAGGAACCTGGAAGCGGGCTATGGGGAGAATGCCATCCTGGAAAACGTCAGCTTCGACATCCGGGAGGGGGAGCGCTTCATCATCCTGGGGCCGAGCGGCTGCGGCAAAAGCACCCTGCTCCGGCACATGGTCGGCCTCAACCCCACCCGCCGGGGCTCCATCACCATCCGGGGGATGGAGGTCACCGGCGAGGATGAGACCATGTTCCAGAAAATCGTGCGGGAGATCGGATTCCTCTTCCAGAACAGCGCCCTGCTCGGCTCGCTCACCGTGGCGGAGAACGTGGCCCTGCCCATTCTGGAGTACACCGACCTGCCCCAATCGTGCGTGGAGGCGGTGGTGCAGATCAAGCTCGCCCAGGTCAATCTGAGCGGCTTCGGCAATTACCTGCCCTCGGAGCTGAGCGGCGGCATGAAGAAACGGGCGGCCCTGGCCCGGGCCATGGCCATGGGCCCCGGCATTCTCTTTTTCGACGAGCCGGCCGCCGGCCTCGACCCCATTACCCTGGCGGAGCTCGACAGCCTGATCCTCTACCTCAACACCAATCTGGGCACCACCATGGTGATCGTCACCCACGAGCTGTCGAGCATCTTCACCCTCGGGCAGCGGGTGATCATGCTCGACAAGGAGGCCAAGGGCATCATCGCCGAAGGGGACCCGGCCGAGCTGCGGGACCACAGCCCCCACCCCCTGGTCAGGCGCTTCTTCAACCGGGAGCCCCGGGACAGCGGGAACGGGAGAGGGGCGTGAAGGTCACCCGGCGGAAAAAATTCATGCTCGGCCTGTTCATGGCCAGCGGCATCATCGCCGGGGTGCTGATCTTCTTCTGGCTGGGGGTGACCAGCCTCTTCGAGGAAGGGCGGACCTATGCCGCCTATTTCGACCAGTCCGTCCAGGGGCTCAACGTGGATGCGCCGGTGAAGTTCCGTGGGGTTTCCATCGGCCGGGTGACGAAAATCAACGTGGCCCCGGACGGGCGCCACGTGGAGGTGGTCATGCTCATCGAGAAGAATGTGCGCATCATTCCGCAGATGTTCGCCCAGCTCCAGGTGGTGGGGATCACCGGCATCATGTACGTCGAAGTCAACGTGACCACGGGGAAACAGCTGCCGGCCCCGCCCGTCCTCTC
>JAJYKH010000371.1 GCA_021788685.1 Deltaproteobacteria bacterium
GTCTCGCAAAAAGCCATCACCGAAACCAAGATGGCTCAGCACAAAAGTTCGATATACAAGGCGCGGTGGTGTCGCGAAAGCGGAGACGTACATCAGGTACGTCGAGCATTTCGCGACCCGCCGCAACGCCGTAGATCGGACTTTTTGCGACGCCATCATCATTTCAGCAGCTCCACCGCAGTGTGAAACCATTGATTGAGGAAGGCGGGCATGTAAATGCCCAGCGCGAGCACCAGCGCCATGTGCAGGAGCACGGGAACGTGCGCCGCCGCCACCGGCCGCTGGTAGGAGGGGACCTGGCCCGAGACCATGCGCTGGACCCGCCGGAACAGACCGGCGAAGGCGACGGCCAGGCCGAGCAGAAGGAGGGGGGTGGCCAGCGGCGCGTCTTTCATGGTGGCGGTCAGGATGAGAAATTCGCTGGTGAAGATGCCGAAGGGCGGCATGCCGACGATCGCCATCACCCCGAGCATGAGGCCCCAGCCGACCAGCGGATTGCCCTTGAACAGCCCTTTGATTTTCTCGATCTCCTGGGTGAAATGCATCTGGGAGGCATGGCCGACGGTGAAGAAGATGGACGACTTGGCCAGGCTGTGCACCAGCATGTGCAGCAAGGCCCCGAAAGTGGCGATGGGCCCGCCCAGGCCGAAGGCAAAGGTGGCAATGCCCATGTGCTCGATGGAGGAGTAAGAGAACATCCGCTTGATGTCCTTCTGGCGGAGGAGCGAAAAGGCGGCGACCAGAATCGAGAGCAGGCCGAAGCCCATCATGATGTCGCCGGCGTGGTGGGTGTGGGTCGCGCCGTCCACCAGCACCTTGCACCGGACCAGCGCGTAGAGGGCGATGTTCAGGAGCAGCCCGGAAAGAACCGCCGAGATGGGGGTGGGGCCCTCGGAGTGGGCGTCGGGCAGCCAATTATGGAGCGGCACCAGACCCACCTTGGTGCCGTACCCGACCATCAGGAACACGAAGGCGAGCGAGAGAACAGTCGGCTCAAGGTGCCCGCTCACCCGGCTCAAATTGGTCCACAGCAGGGCCTCGCCGCCCTCGCCCAGGACCTTTTCCGCGGCAAAGTAAAGAAGCACCGTGCCGAACAGGGCCTGGGCAATGCCCACCCCGCACAGAATGAAATATTTCCAGGCCGCCTCGATGGCGCTCGGGGTGCGGTAGAGGGAGACCAGGAGCACGGTGGAGAGGGTGGCCAGCTCCATGGCGATCCAGAGGACGCCGACATTATTGGTCAGCAGGCAGAGCAGCATGGCAAAGATGAAGAGCTGGAACATCGCATGGTAGAAGCGCATCCCCGCCTCGCCCACCCGGCCGTGCTCCCGTTCCCTTCGCATGTAGCGCCGGCTGAAGATGGCCGTGGTCATGGAGACGAAGGAGGTGAGGACCGTGAGATAGACGCTGAAGGCATCCACGAAAAAGAAATGGCCGCCGGCGAGCATCGGTCCCTCGGCATAGACATCCAGGGCCAGGACCAGGCTGGCGCCAAAGGTGGCGGCCGAGCCGAGGATGTTGATCTCGGGGGCGATTTTCCGGTCGCCGGCGACGGCCAGGATGCCGCTGGCCAGCAGTGGCAGGCCGAGAACGATCAGAAGTGCGGTGCTGCTGTCCATGGCCTCAGTCCCCCTCCTTGAGTCGTGCCATCTGCTCGACATCCAGGCTGTCAAAGGCAGAGCTGATATGGAAAAAGAAGATCCCGAAGATGAAGGCGGCAATGAGGATGTCCAGGGCCACGCCCAGCTCCACCACCAGGGGCATCCCGTAGGTGGCGCTGGTGGCGGCAAAGAAGAGCCCGTTTTCCAAGGCCAGAAAGCCGATGATCTGGCTCACCGCATGCTTGCGGGTGATCATCATCAACAGGCCGATCATGACCGTGGCCAGCGCGACGGCGAGCGTGGAGCGGGTCATCAGGGTGGAAAGCTCCCGGACCGGCGCCATGAGATGGTAGGAGAAGATGACCAAACCGATGCCGATCAGCATGGTGGTGGGGACATTGACGATGGACTCCACGTTTTTCCGGATTTTCAGCCGGTCGATGAGGACGTGCAGGATATAGGGCAGCAGCACCACCTTCAGGCTCAAAGTGAGCAGCGAGGAGATATAGAGATGCTCCTTGCCGGCCACGTAACCGACGATGGCGGTGTTCACCGACAGAAAGAATCCCTGCCAGGCGAAGAGGTGAATGAGGCCGTTCAGTCGCTTCTGCGCCAACATGGCGAAGGAGGTGAGGAGCACGAGGGCGGCCAGGAAGCTGTTGATTTGGGCGGCGGTGGAGGGTGTCATCTCAGTCCAGAATGAAATAGGAGATCATGCCCAAGGTGGCCAGCAGGAAGGCGGCCCCCAGGTAATCGGTCAACCGGAAGAGCCGCATCTTGGCAAGTCCGGTTTCGATCAGCACAATGGCAATGCCGATGACCGCCACCTTGATCACCATGAAGGCCAAGGCAGCCGGCAAGGCGAGGAAGTCGCCGGGCAGGGCGATTCCCCACGGGGCGAAGGCGGCGATTCCCATGGCGGCAAAGAGCAGGAGCTTCATCATCTGGCCCCATTCGATGAGGGCGAGATGGCGGCCCGAATATTCGAGGATCATCGCCTCGTGGATCATCGTCAGCTCCAGGTGGGTGGCCGGGTTGTCCACCGGGATCCGCCCGGTTTCCGCGAGTCCGATCATCACGAAGGCGAAAAAGGCCAGGGCGATCGAGGGGCGCAGGATCGGCTGGCCGCTGCAGATGACCTGGACGACCTGGGAGAGCGAGGTGGAGGTGTTGGCGAGCGAAACGGTGAAAATCGCCATCAGCATGGCCGGCTCGGCGAGCGAGGCGATGGTCATTTCCCGGCTCGACCCCATGCCGCCGAAGGCGGTGCCGATGTCCATCCCCGCGAGCGCGGTGAAAAACCGGGCCACCGCGAAGAGGGCGATGATGACGATGACGTCTGCGGTCGGGGCGAGCGGGAGGTCGACGGAGATCATCGGAATGATGCCGCCGGCAAGCACGGCGGTGCCGAAGACGAGATACGGCGTGAAGCGGAAGATCCAGGAGCCGTTCTCGGCCAGCACCACCTC
>JAJYKH010000372.1 GCA_021788685.1 Deltaproteobacteria bacterium
AAGAAAAGGAGGTCAGCCCGCTCCTCCAGCTCCTGCGCTACTTCTGGGGGCCGATCCCGTGGATGATCGAGGTGGCCGCCCTCCTCTCCCTGGTCGTCCGCCACTGGACCGACCTGGCGATCATCGGCTTCCTGCTGGTCTTCAACGCCGCGGTGGGATTCTGGCAGGAGCACCAGGCGGCCAATGCCCTGGAGGCCCTGAAGGGAGAGCTGGCCCTTACCGCCCGGGTCCGCCGCGACGGGCGGTGGCAGAAGCTTCCGGCCCGCGGCCTCGTGCCCGGTGACCTCATCCGGCTGGGCCTCGGGGACATCGTTCCCGCCGACGTGAAGCTCGCCCGGGGCGATTTCGTGATGATCGACCAGTCGGCGCTCACCGGCGAGTCCCTGCCGGTGGAGAAGAAAAACGGGGACGTCGCCTACTCCGGCTCCACGGTGCGGCAGGGCGAGATGGCGGCCCTGGTGGCGGCCACCGGCGCCGGGACCTATTTCGCCCGCACCGCCAGGCTGGTGGAGAAGGCCGGGGCCGCCTCCCACTTCCAGAAGGCGGTCCTCGCCATCGGCGACTACCTCATCTACCTGAGCGTGCTCCTTGCCTTCCTCCTGGTGCTGGCGCAGCTCTTCCGGGGCGAGCATCCCCTGGTGATCCTCCAGTTCGTGCTCATCCTGGTGATCGCCGCCATCCCGGTGGCCATGCCGGCGGTGCTTTCGGTCACCATGGCCCTGGGCGCCCTCAAGCTCTCCCGCATGAAGGCCATCGTCTCCCGGCTCCAGTCCATCGAGGAGATCGCCGGGATCGACGTCCTCTGCTCCGACAAGACCGGCACCCTCACCCGGAATCAGCTCACCCTGGGGAAGGTGCACCGCTTCGCGGCCGCCGACGACCAGGACCTCATCCTGGCCGCGGCCCTGGTCTCCGACCGCGAGAGCCCGGACGCCATCGACGCCGCCGTGCTCGGCGGCCTCCCCTGGGAGAAGGAGCTGGATGCCTATCGTCCGGTCAGCTTCGTGCCGTTCGATCCGGTGCGCAAGCGGACCGAGGCGGTGGTGCGGGACGCCGGCGGCCGGGAGCTCCGGGTCGCCAAGGGCGCCCCCCAGGTGATCATGGAGATGTGCCGGCTGTCTCGGGAGCAGGAGAAGGAGGCGGGAGAGGCGGTGGACCAACTGGCGCAGAAGGGCTACCGCACCCTGGGGGTGGCGCGGGCGGCCGCCCCCGGCTCGTGGCAGCTCCTGGGGCTCCTGCCCCTCTACGATCCGCCCCGGGAGGACTCGGCCGACACGATCAAGCGGGCCATCGCCCACGGCATCCAGGTCAAGATGGTGACCGGCGACAACGTGGCCATCGCCCGGGAGATCGCCCGCGAGCTGGGGCTGCCCGCCGACATCGTCAACGCGGAAGCGGTGTTCGGGGCGGACGATGGCGCCGACCGGCTGGCGCCGGAGACCCAGAAGCGCATCGAGGCGGCGGACGGCTTCGCCCAGGTGTTCCCGGAGCACAAGTATTCCATCGTCAAGACCCTGCAGGCGCGGGACCACCTGGTGGCCATGACCGGCGACGGGGTGAACGACGCCCCGGCCCTCAAGCAGGCCGACGTGGGCATCGCCGTCTCCGGGGCGACCGACGCGGCCCGGGCCGCCGCCGCCCTGGTGCTCACCGCCCCCGGCCTGTCGGTGATCATCGATGCGGTCGAGGAGGCGCGCCGCATCTTCGAGCGGATGACCAGCTACGCCATCTACCGGATCACCGAGACCATCCGGATCATGTTCTTCGTGGTCGCGGCGATGATCGTCTTCAATTTCTATCCCATCACCACGGTGATGATCGTGCTGCTGGCGGTGCTGAACGACCTCCCGATCATGACCATCGCCTACGACCAGACCCTGCTCAAGCAGGAGCCCGTGCGCTGGGACATGCCCCGGGTCATGATCGTGGCCACCGTCCTCGGGCTGATCGGGGTCCTCGAAACCTTTCTTCTCCTGGTGATCGCCCGGAACTTCCTCCGGGTCGACGGGGCCCAGCTCTCTTCCGTCATCTACCTCAAGCTGGCGGTGGCGGGGCACCTCACCCTGTTCGTGGCCCGGACCCCGCGCCCGATGTGGTCCAGGCCCTTCCCCGCCCCCCTGCTGGTCGCGGCCGTCCTGTCCACCCAGGCGATTGCCGCCCTCATCGTGGGCTTCGGCGTCCTGGTGCCGCCGATCCCCTGGCGGTACGTGGGGTTCATCTGGGCCTACTGCCTGGCGTGGGTGGTGGTCGAGGATTGGGCGAAGCGGGAGGTCTACCGGCACCTGGAGCTCCAAGGCCCCCGGCATCTCCGCTTTCTGAGGAACATCCGGCGGACCCTGCACAATCATCCCGGCTAACGTAAGCGGTCACAGTCCACCCCATCTCCTTTGTCAGAGGCCTGTTCGCGGAGCACCAGTCCAGCTCGCAGGCCTCTTTCGTGGATCTGGGGCACCCTGCGACCGCTTACAAAACTGGAACGGAGCGGTCTCCAAGGCTGTTACCCTGTGATCGGTTACCTGCTGACTTCGGCGGGAGGACGGCCCTGTGGCCGCTTCCGTCAGCTCAGGTAGCGCCCGCCATTGACGTTGATGGTCTGGCCGGTGATGTAGCCGTTGAGCGCCAGCATGGCCGCGACCTCGGCGATTTCCTCCACGGTGCCGAACCGCCCCACGGGCTGAAGCTCCGGCCGCAGCCCGGGCAAGGCCCCGCTCATGTCCGTGCTGACCGGGCCGGGAGCGATGGTGTTGGCGGTGATGCCCTCGCCGGCCAGGTGGGCGGCATAGTAGTGCATGAGCCCGATCACCCCGGCCTTGGAGGCGGCGTAGTGGGGGCCGACCACCCCGCCCACCTTGGCGGCGACGGAGGAAATGGAGATGATCCGGCCCCAGCGGGCGGCCCGCATGTCCGGGAGCACCGCCTGGGTGAGGAGAAACGGCCCCTTGAGGTTGACCGCGAGCATCCGGTCCCAGTCCGGCGCGGTGATCTCCTCGATGGTCCGCATCGTGCCGAGGCCCGCGTTGTTCACCAGGATGGTGACCGGCCCCAGCTCCCGGCGGGTC
>JAJYKH010000025.1 GCA_021788685.1 Deltaproteobacteria bacterium
GATGAAGCTGTTGAACAGGCGTTCCAGGTCGCGCACCAGCCGCATCTTTTTGAGGCCGATCGCCGCCTGCGAGGCGAGTCTGTCGACGATCTCGACGAGGTCGGCCGGGAACTCGATCACATGGCCGGTCTTGGGGTCCTGGGCGTTGAGGAGCTGGAGGACCCCGATCACCTCGTCCTCGTGGTTCCACATGGGGACGAGCAGCATGGACCGGGAGCGGTAGCCCGTCCGCCGGTCGAACTCCCTGGTGCCCTCGAAATCGAACCCTTCCGCCTGATACACGTCCGGGATGTTCACCACGTCGCCCACCAGGGCGCAGTGGGCGGAGACGTTGCGGTGATTCTCGGTGGAATCCGGGAGGGTGAGGGGCACGGGCGGCCAGGTGATCCGGCTCCCGCTTCCTCCCATGTTGATGCCGAGACTGCCGTTGCAGACGATGGCGAACTCGAGAGCGTCCACCCGCTCGTTCCGGATATAGAGGGTGGCGCCATCGGCACTGGTGATCCGGCGGGCCTGGCGGATGATCATTTCGAGCAGCCGGTCCAAGTCCTTTTCGGCGGACAGGGCCACCCCGATCTTCACCAGCTCGTTTACCTGAGAGATCTGCCGCTCCGTGAAGGAACGAATGTCACCGACCACCTTCTCCAGAAGCTTCTGGATACCGGTGTGGATGCTGTAGGATTCATCCCCCTTCGCGCCGGCCATCTCGTCGTCCTCGCGTGAAAGATTGTTCGGAGCCCGAACCTTCCTCGTCTGATCGGTTATTAACCACAATTTGCTAAAAGATACGAGAGGTTTGGAGGAGAATTCTTTCCAAGAGGCCCCGGCCGTGGACGCCCGGGTTCATCGGCACGTCAGGCGAGGGCTGTGCATGCCCGTAGACGGGATCGGGCGTAACCGATAACAGGGTAAGATTCTCCTCGGGAGAAGAATCTCCCACCGTGTAAGGCATCACAGGATGCCGCAGATGCGCGGCATCGGCTTGTGAGGCTATACATCAGGTATGCGAACAGGCCGATAACAAAGCAGATGTGGTGTCCTGCGATGCCTTACGATCGGCCCACTATACGCCGGATCAGGAGGAGGATCAACCCTGGAGCGGCAAGCCGTACTTGCCGATGAGAGATTCCCTTGCGGTTTCGGCCTGATGCCGGTTGAAAAACCAGGAGGAATTTCCGTCCCGCCAATTGACGAACCGGCGGTCTGGTGATAGGGTATGAGCCGATTTTCGGCCGGGGGTCCATACCCGATCCCGGCCTTCCCGTCGCCCAACGGCATGAGACCACACCCAGCCCGCGAGGAATCAACGATGAAAGGTGCCGCTCACAAAGTGCTCGGTCTGGCCATATTCCTCCAGATTTTCTTCCTTGCCGCCTCCACCCTGGCCGCGGAGTACGTCAGCGTGAGCAAGGATGGAGCGAGCATCCGCTCGGCGCCCCAGGCCAAAGCCGAAGTCCTCTGGGAGGTCTTCAAGGATTTCCCCCTGCAGGTGGTCGCCCACAAGGGCAAGTGGATCCAGACCGTCGATTTCGAAGGCGACAAGGGTTGGATCTCCTCTAGCCTCGTTTCCAAAAAGAAGATGGTGATCGTCAAGGCGAAGCTCGGGAACATGCGCCTCGGCCCGGGCGCCAATTACGAAACCGTGGCCCGGGTCAAGTACGGCGTGGTGTTCAAGCCGGTGGGAAAGAAAGGGGACTGGGTCAAGGTGAAGCATGCGGACGGGACCACGGGCTGGCTCTTCAAGGACCTGATCTGGCCGGCCGACTGATCCGCAGCGGAAGCCCATCTCCAGCGGAACATCAAAACGGCACCCTTCGGGGTGCCGTTTTTGTTTGCGGCGCCAGGAGCCGACCGCCTATTCGTGCCGCAAGGCCTCGATCGGATCGAGCCGCGCCGCCCGGCGGGCGGGGAAGTAGCCGAAGATCACCCCGATCGCCCCCGAGAACAGAAATGAGAGCACGTTGATGGCCGGGTTGAAGAGGAAGGGCACGTTCATCACTCCCGCGAGCCCCACCGAGGCGGCCGCCGCCAGCGCGATGCCGGTCAGACCGCCCAGGCAGGAGAGCACCACCGCCTCGATGAGAAACTGGAGCAGCACCTCGTGCTCCAGGGCGCCGATGGCAAGCCGGGTGCCGATCTCGCGCGTCCGTTCGGTGACCGACACCAGCATGATGTTCATGATGCCGATCCCCCCCACCAGCAGGCTCACCGCCGCCACCGCGCCGAGGAGCATGGTGAGGATCTTGGTGGCGCCGGTGAGCATCTGAACGAGCTGGCGGGTGTCCAGGACCCGGAAGTTGTCGTCCTCGTCGGGGGCGATCTTCCGCCGCTCCCGCATCAGCAGCTCCAGCTGCCCCTTGACCGCATCGATGGAGGCGCCCGCGCGCACCGAGATCAGGATCCGGTTGACGTCCTGGCTGCCGGTCAGCCGCCGCTGCACCGTCTTCAGCGGCATCACCACGGTGTCGTCCTGGTCCTGCCCCATGGCCCCCTGGCCCTTGGCCTTGAGAAGACCGATCACCTCGCAGGAAAACTGCTTGATGCGGATCTGGCTGCCGACCGGGTTCTGCTGCCCGAAGAGGTTGGCCCGCACTGTTTCGCCGATCACGCATACGCTCTTTCCCGCGCGCTCCTCGGCCTCGTTGAAGACGCGTCCGTCCTCCAGCTCCCAGTTGCCGGCCTCGAAATAGTCTGCCGTGCTGCCGGTGACGGCGGTGGCCCAGTTGCGGTCCTGGCTCACGGCGGTGATCGATTTGCTGGTGACCGGGGCCACCACCTGGACGTTGCCGATCTGGGTGCGGATCGCCTCCACGTCGGCGTCTTTGAAATTGGGGGCGGGCTCGGCCCCGGGGCCGTACGTCTTCCCGGGGGCCACCATGAGCAGGTTGCTGCCCATGGAGGCGATCTGGTCCCTGACCGCCTGGGTGGCGCCGTTGCCCACGGTGACCATGGTGATGACCGCGGCCACCCCGATCACGATGCCGAGCACGGTCAGGAAGGAGCGCAGGACATTGCGCCGGATGGCCCGCATGGCGAGGATCAAGGTGTTCCAGAGCATCAGGCCTGTCCTGGAGCGGCCGATGGCCGCATCGTCTTCCCTTCTCCCTCGGGGAGAAGGTGGCCCGCAGGGCCGGATGAGGGATTGTTTGGCCCGTCGCTTTCCACGCGGCCGTCCAGAAAACGGACCACCCTTCTGGCGTAAGCGGCCATGTCGGGCTCGTGGGTCACCATCAGGACGGTGATCCCCCGCTCCCGGTTGAGGGCGGTGATCAGGTCCATGATCTCCTGACCGGTGCGGGTGTCGAGATTGCCGGTGGGCTCGTCGGCCAGCAGCACGGCGGGACCGGTGACAATGGCCCGGGCGATCGCCACCCGCTGCTGCTGCCCGCCGGAGAGCTCGGAAGGGGTATTGTCTTCCCGGCCCTTCAGACCCACCTGCGCGAGGGCGGCTCGGGCCGCCGCGTGCCGGGCCGCCGCCGGCTCTCCGCGGTAGATCAGCGGCAGCTCCACATTTTCCAGGGCGCTGGTGCGGGCCAGCAGGTTGAAGCCCTGGAAGACGAACCCCAGGTAGTGGCGCCGCAGCAGGGCCCGCTGGTTGCGGGTGAGCCGCTCCACGTGCACCCTCTGGAACTCGTAGGCCCCGCTGTCGGGGGTGTCCAGGCAGCCCAGGATGTTCATCACCGTGGATTTCCCGGAGCCGCTGGGTCCCATGATGGCCACGAATTCCCCGGGGGCGACGTCGAGGTCGATGCCCTTCAGGGCCTGGAAGGCGGCCTGTCCCCGGCCGTAGGTCTTGGTGATGCCGGAAAGGCGGATCAGGGGCTCAACCGCGTTCATGCTTCGGACCCGCCATTTCGGTGATCACCGCCATGCCCGGCTTCAGGTCGCCGCCCACGATCTCGGTCAGCCGGCCGTTGGTCGCCCCGGTCTTCACCTGCAGCTCCGCCGGGCGGCCGTCGCGCAGGATCCACAGGGACTTGGCGGCTTCCCCCTCCTCCCCCGTGGTCCGCACCTTTTTCGCCTCCCGCGGGCGCTGGAACAGGGTAGCGAGCGGGCTGCCCCCTTTGCGGGCCGGTTTTTCCTTGGGGGCGGGCGGGGTGAAGCGCAGGGCGGCATTGGGGACCAGGAGGACGTTCTTCCGGGTCTGGGTGGTGATCTCGGCGGTGCCGGTCATGCCGGGGCGCAGGGTCAGGTCGTCGTTGGCCACCCGGAGCACGGCCTGGTAGGACACCACCCCTTCCTTGACCTGGGAGCCATAGCTCACGCGGGTGATGACGGCGGTATAGCGCCGCCCCGGCCAGGCATCGACGCTGAAAGTGGCCCGCTGGCCCACCTGCACCTGGCCCACGTCGGCCTCGTCCACATCCACCTGCAGCTCCATCTTGGTCAGGTCCTCGGCCAGGGTGAACAGCAGGGGGGCCTGGAAGGAGGCGGCGACCGTCTGCCCCGGCTCCACCGACCGCTTGAGCACCACCCCGTCGATGGGAGACCGGATGTGGGCCTTGGCGAAGTTGGTCTCGTCCGACTTCAGCGCCGCCCGCGCCTGCCCGACCTCGGCCTGGGCGCTCGCCTCGTCGGCCTCGGCCCGCTTGAGGGTAGCCTCCGCCGTATCCATCTCACTCTTGGAGGGCACCTTGCCGCCGGACAGCTCCGAGACCTGCCGGAAGCGCATCAGGTTGGCCCGGGCCTCGGCCGCCGTGGCCTGGGCCTGCAGCACCTTGGCCTCGGCCGCGGCCAGGCTGGCGCGGGACTTGGTCACCGCGTCCTCGAGCTTGGAGAGGTCCAGGCGGGCCAGCTCCTGTCCCGCTTTCACCCGGTCGTTGACGTCGACATAGACCTTCTCCACGATCCCCGACAGCTCGCTGCCCACGTCGACCTGGTTGGTGGGCTGCAGGTTGCCGGTGGCGGAGACCTTGACCACCAGGTTGCCCACGGTGGCCGGCTCGGTGCGGTACCGGACGGCGGCGGCATCGTTGTGGTCCGCCAGCAGGAGATAGCCGCCAAAGGCAAGCAGGATCAGCACCACGGCGAAGATCAACCGGCGGCGGAAGGGTGCAAAGCGGTTGCCGTCCCGGCCGAGGAGCCGTTCGAGCTGTCCGTTTTCGCCGGTGTTTCGAGGCGCGCTCATTGTTGATGACCTCGCAAAAAGGCTATTTGGTTAACACGAAGACGCAGAGATGCAAAGGTAACCTGTTTATCTGAATAATCTTTTTTCTTTGCGACTTTGTGACTTTGCGTTGAGTTTCAGGTTCTTGCGAATCTGTCATTGTTTTTCCTTGCGAGATGATTCCGGTCCGGGTGACCAGCCGCCCCCGAGGGCCTTGTAGAGCTGGACCTGGGCGGTCGCCACTTCGCCGCTGCTGCTGGCGAGCTGGTCCTCCAGGTTGAGCAGGGTGCGCTGGCTGTCGAGCACGGAGAGAAAATCGGTCAGCCCGCTCGCGTAGCGCTGCTGGGCGATCTGCAGTGTTTCGCGGGCCGAGTCGGCCGCCAGGGTCAGCTTTCCCCGCCGCTCGCTGGTGTTGGCCACGGCCACGAGGGCGTTCTCCACGTCTTCGAGCGCGGTCAGCACCGCCGACCGGTAGGCGAGCACGGCCTGCTCGAGGAGGGCGTTCTGGGCTTCGATGTTGGCGGTGATGCGGCCCGATTGGAAAATGGGGGCGGTGATGCCGCCGAGCAGGGAGTTGGTCCCCGCGCCGCTTGCCGTAAGTCCCGACAGCGTGAGCGCCTCCAGCCCGACGGAGCCGGAGAGGTTGAACGTCGGGAAGCGGGCGGCCTCGGCTTGGCCCAGGCGGGCGGTCTGCGCGGCCACCCGCCGCTCGGCGGCGCGCACGTCGGGGCGGTGGCGCAGGGTGTCCGCGGGGATGCCCACCGCCGCCGCGCGGCCGGCGACCGGCACCGCCGGGGGCGCCCCTTCCAGGAGATACTGCAGCTCGCCCGGCGGACGGCCCAGCAGCACGGCCAGCCGGTGGCGGGCGGCTTCCATGGCCGTCCGCAGGGGAGGCACCGTGGCCCGGGTGGACTCCAGCTCGGTGCGCGCCTGGGCCACGTCCAGCTCCGAAGCCAGCCCCGCCTGCAGGCGCCAGCGGGCGAGGTCGTACGTCTCGCCGAAGGCGGCCAGGCTCGACTCGGCAATGCCCAGGCGGTTTTGGGCGGTGCGCAGGTCCACGTAGTTGCGCACCACCTCGGCCACCAGCGACACCCGGGTGTCCCGCAGGCTCTCCAGGCTCGCCCCGAGGTCCGCCGCGGCGGCTTCCGCGCCGCGGCGCAGCCCCCCGAAGACGTCCAGCTCCCACTTGGCGTCGAAGCCGGCGCTGTAGAGCTCAACCGTGCTGTCCCCCCCGCCGTGGGTGCCCGACACGCCGCCCCCGCCCGACCTGCTGCGGGAAGCCGAAAAGGAGGCGTCAACCTGGGGCCCGAGCTGCGCCCACGCCAGGTTCCGCAGGGCGCGGGCCTGGCGCAGCTGGGCCCGGGCGGTGGCCAGGTTGAGGTTGGCCGCCAGCGCCTCGGTCACCAGCCGATCGAGCACCGGATCGCCGAACTGGCGCCACCATTCGGCAAGGACCGCCGGGTCCGGGGCACTGGTGTCGGCCGGGGCCGTCCACCGGGCCGGGGCCCCAAGCGGCGGCGGCCGGTAATTCGGCCCGACCGCGCAGCCGGCCAGGCCCAATGCGAGGAGGACGGCCAAGGAAACCGGCGGCCGCTGTAAAAGCAGCCGAAGAGCTTGCCGCACTATCCTTGTCATGGCGTGGACTCGGGGTGCCGGGTGCGGGCCTTGCGCCCGGCCGGGCGCGAGGCCGAATGGACCAGCCGGTCGAAGGCCAGGCCGGCGAGAAGGGCGGTACGGTCGGCCCCGGCTTCGGTGCCGGCCCGGAGGCTCAAGATGGCGGCACCGATGAAGCTCGCATGAAAGAGCGCCAGCTCGTTTTCCGAGGGCCGCAGGCCCAGCCGGGTAAAGATTTCGCGCAGGTGGTCAACCACATCCCGGTCGAAATCCCTCAGCCACTGGCGGAGCGACGGGTCCTCGTCGGCGGCGTTGAGGAGCGCCAGCATGAGCCGCGCCATCAGCGGCTCCCGGAGGCGCCGGACGAAAAACGCGCGGGCCTTGTCCACGGAGGCCGCGGCACCATCGCCTTCGGGCGCCGCCCCCATCGCCTCGCTGATTTCGGCATGGATCGCCTTGACCAGGGCCTTGATCAGGTCCTTGCGGGTGGGGAAGTAGTAAGTGAGATGGCTCTGCCGCAGGCCAGCGGCGGCGGCCACCCGCGCCTGGCTCAGGCCCCGGAGGCCCTCGGTTCGCACCAGCTCCATGGCGGCGGCCAGCAGGCGCTCCGGGACGGGCCGGCTATCGGCACGCGCCGAGGCGGTGGCTAAGGTGGCGGTTCGGAATTCGGGTGACATGGCTTCGACTTTTGGTCGCGCAACCAAGCATACCCGAATGGTCTTGATGAGCCAACTAAAATTTCAAGAGGATACAAGGGGGATGAGCAGAAGAACCGGACTTCCGCGAGGCGGGCAGGAACATGCGGTCAGAAAGGGCGGGCGGGAGACAAACCGCTGGAAACGCGACCGGCATCTCCGCGGATCGGAGGGCATCCTGAATTTGTGAGCGTTCGGCCGTGCGCCGGATCTGCGAAGGCGACCGTTCGATCAGGGTGGACTCTATTGAATGGTTGCCGACAAAGGAGAGGCGTGCGGAGGGACGCCCCGCAGGGCGACGGTGACGACATAGTTTGGCCGCAGGAGGTGCTGTGAGTCATCGATTCAAAGAGACAGGTCCAACGGGTCAACCGTCGTCACGGACTCAGGGTCATCTGTTTGCGGCCCAGGCCGAGCGTTTCGACAGGGGCTTCCGGAAGAAATCCCGCAGCTCCAGCAACCCGCCCGTCAAGGAGGGGAGGATTCCCTGCAGGAAGTACAGGAGGGAGAAGGCCAGGGCCTCGGCTGGCTGAACGCCGAACCCGTGCAGCAGGAAGACCATGCTGGTCTCCCTGACGCCCAGGCCGGCGAAGGAAACGGGAAGCATGGCCAGGAGCAGGATCACGGAACGAATCCAGCCGATCTGGAAGATGGACACCTCGAGGCCGAGCGATTGCGCGAGCAGTGAAAAGGAGAGGACGCCCATTCCGTGCTTGAGAAGCGGGATGGCGATGAGCCCCAGATGGTCCCGGAAGCGAAGGCGGCTGAAGCGCAGCAGGGCCTCGAAGAGCTTTCCCTGCTTCTCCAAGACCCGGCGGGGCAATGGCAGCCGGGCGCAGCGCTGGTCGATGGCCTGGAGCAGCCGGGGCGCCAGCAGCAGGCCGTAGGCGATCAGGAGCAGGGCCAGCAGGAGCAAGGC
Organism: Deltaproteobacteria bacterium; assembly: GCA_021788685.1. Taxonomy (GTDB): domain Bacteria; phylum Desulfobacterota; class Desulfobulbia; order Desulfobulbales; family UBA5123; genus JAJYKH01. The sequence goes on from JAJYKH010000025.1 coordinate 8,336, forward strand.
GGCCGCTTTCAGGGCGCGCAGCTCTCCCACCACGGGACTGGGGAGGAAGAACAGAACGCCCACCAGGACCATGGCGAAGGTGTCCAAAAACCGGTTGAAGAAAACTACCGCCGCGGCCTGGGCGGGTTTTTTCCCTTCCCGGCTCAGCTTGTACCATTTGACCGCCCCGCCGGCCAGCACGCCGGGCAGGAACAAGGAGTAGAAACTGGTCGTCAAATTGATCCGGATGAGATCGCGGAGCGAGACGGGAATGGCCTGCAGCCGGGTCATGCACAGAACCTGAAATCCGTCCAGGAACCCCATTGGCAGCAAGATGAAAACCGCGACCGCAACCGGAAAAAACCGAGTCGCCTGCAAGGCGGCCAGGGCATCGGCGAGGGGGAACTTCCAAAAAAGGTAGGCGAGCAAGCCGCCGGAAAGCAGCAGCTTTCCAACCAGGATGTTTCGTTTCATGGGGGGACCTTTCCGGGTGAAAAGATTCTGCTGACCTAAATAATGGGCCGACAGGGCTCCCGATCCGATTTCCTCGGCTTTCGGAGGGATCCGTCCCGTCCCTCCGGCTGGATTGTCCTTCCGAGGCTGCGCCTCGTTCGAGAATCCTTCCCTCCTAGGGTCCTGCTGCACGCCAGGCCTTGTCAAGAAATGTTTCCGGACACCGCCGGTGCGGCCCTGCACTCCCCCGGACTCACCCCCTGCCCTCAGGGGAAAGGCCGGATGGTCGATCGACCGCTGCCGCGAAGCGCCCCATTTTTTCCGCGGTCCAGAAAAACGGTCCGGGAAAGTGGAAGTTCCCCCGGACCACCTTTTCCTTCACCTTTCTTTAAAAAAATCATTTCAAGAATTTAGAAAAAGAAGCCTCCCTGGTCCCCAATTTGCAGCTCTCCAGTGACATACGCCTACGCCGGCTCTGGCCACAGCGGGTTCTGCCTTCGGGATTGAGGACTGCGGCTCCTGCAGGGAAGCAACAGGGAGCGGATTTCCAGCGAGACCATCATGCACCGGAAGCAGAAGAGACATATCCTCATGCTCAATTTCGAGTACCCGCCCGTGGGGGGCGGGGCGGCCACCGCTACCTATCATCTCTTGCGCGAATTCGCCGGGCAGGAAGGGGTACGCGTCGCCTTGGTCACCTCGAGCGCCGGCAACCGCCGGGAAATCTACCGGCAAGCCCCCAACATCACGATCATCCGCTTGCGGGTAGGCAAGAAAGACCTCCATTTCTGGCGCATCCCCGAGATCTGCAGCTGGAGCTGGCAGGCATACTGGCTCTGCCGCCGGATGCTGCGGAAAAGGGAGTACCATCTCTGCCACTGCTGGTTCGGATGGCCCGCGGGCTTAATCGGGTACCTGCTCCGGGGCAAGGTCCCTTATATCGTTTCCCTGCGGGGCTCCGATGTGCCGGGCTACAACCAGCGGCTGGCACTTCTCGACCGGTTTTTTTTCCCATGGCTCTCCCGGAGAATCTGGGGCCAGGCCCGGATGGTCACCGCCAACAGCATGCAGCTGAAGCGCCTTTCCGAAAATACCAGCCGGGCATGTCCCGTCCAGGTCATCGGCAACGGGGTGGACGTCCACCGTTTCCGGCCGAGTCGGGGGCACAAGCGGCGGGTGGGACTGCGGCTCCTGTTCGTGGGCAGGCTCATCAGCCGCAAGGGAGTAAAGTTTCTCCTGGAGGCGGTGAGGGATCTGGTGGAAGAAAATTCGGGCAATCCCGGCCTGCTGCACATCGCCGGCGACGGACCGGAAGCGAGGCGGCTCCGGCAGTTCTGCCTGGCCCACCGGCTGGAGCAGCATGTCCGTTTCCTGGGCAACGTGCCGCGGGAGCGGATCGCGGTCTTGTACCGGAAGGCGGATGTCCTGGTCCTGCCCTCCCTTCAGGAGTCCCATGCCAACGTGGTGCTCGAGGCCATGGCTTCCGGCCTGCCGATCATCACCACCAAGACCGGGGCGGCCGAATTGCTGGACGGCAACGGTTTCGTCGTGCCGGCCATGAGCAGCTCCGCCCTGAAAGAAGCGATCACGGCCTATCTCGCCGATCCGGCGCTCCTCACGCTTCACGGCCGCCAATCCCGCCGTCTGGCCGAGCGGATGAGCTGGGCCGCGGCCGCCAAGACCTATCTCCATCTTTACGCCGAGCACGGCAAACCGCTCCTTTCATTGTTGGCGTCTGAAAGGGTCAAGCCAAACAAGGCCAGAGATGTCTACTCCTCTTCCGATTGAAATCATGGAATTGGCACGTACCCAGTTGTTGGACTGGATCGTGAGCCGGGCCATGCACCAAACAGCAACCGTTCAGTAAGGAGAGAGATCATGGGTGTCGCCAAGTATGCGCATCTCTATCGGCTCCTTCGCAACGAGCGGCGCCCGCTCGAGGAATTGCGGGAGCTTCAGCTCCGCCGTCTCCAGCGGCTGGTGGCCCATGCCTACCAGGAAGTGCCCTATTACCGGCGCAGCTGGGAACGGCTGGGGTTCCACCCCGGGGACCTCCGCTCCCTGGACGACCTCCAGAAGCTGCCCGTCATCGACAAGGCGGCCTTCCAGCAGCATCCGGAGGAGCTGCTGGCCGGGAGCTTCCGGGGCCAGCCGCTCACTGCCGTCCGCACCTCCGGATCGAGCGGCAAGCCCCTGCGCTTTTGGGTCAGCCCCCCCTGCAATCAGTTCCGCGACGCCCAGTTTCTCCGGCCCTATCTTTCCAACGGCCGGCGGCTGCTCGACAAGGGGGTCTGGTTCAAGGTCAATCCCCTGCCGCCCCCCAAGTGGTTCCAGCGGATAGGGATGCTGCGGGAGCAGACGATCTACCCCGGCGTCGACCTCCGGGAGCAGGCGGCCGCCTTCCGGCGCCTAGCGCCGGACGTGCTGATGGGACATGCCTCCTCGGCCGCCCGGCTGGCCTCCCACCTGCAGGAGGAGGGCGCCCCCTTCAAGCGCCCCCGCATGGTCTTTACCGACTCCGAGCTGCTCACCCCCCAAATGCGCCGCTCCATCCGGGAGGCTTTCGGCTGCGAGCCCCTGGATGTCTACGGCACCTACGAAACCGAAAACATCGCCTACGAATGCGACCATCACCAGGGCTATCACATCGCCCTCGATGCGGTGATCATGGAATTCATCCGGGACGGCCGCCCGGCCGGGCCCGGGGAGGAAGGCGAGATCGTCTGCACGGTGCTCACCAATTTCACCATGCCCTTCATTCGCTACAATCTCCATGATCTGGGGAGCTACCGGACCGGCCCCTGCACCTGCGGCCGCACCTTCCCGCTCATGAAAATGATCGGCGGCCGGGCCGACGACTACCTGATCCACCCCGAGGGAGGCAGGAAATCACCCTGGGACCTCTGGGGCCACCTGCTGCCCCTGGCCGAGTACCTGCACGAATATCAGGTGGTCCAGCAGGAGATTCACCTGTTTCAGGTGCAGGTGGTGCCCAGCCGCCAATTCCACGAGGGAATCAAGCAGGCGGTGGCGGACAAGATCCGGCTGGTATTCCCTGCCGCCCGGGTGGAGGTCCTGGTCACCGACCGGATCGACCGGGAGCCCTCCGGCAAGTTCCGGGCGTTCAAGACCCTGGTGCGGATCGAGGAAGCTTCGGCCTCCCGGAAGGCGGGCATCAGCCTACCGCCTGCTCCCGCCCAGGGCATCGGGGTCCCGGACCGCGAGATCCAGGGCCAAGGTCTCGGCCCGGAGGCGGCGCGCCCGTTCTTTCAGCCTTCCGGCACGTAGGAGAACAGTAACCCTGATTCCAGGGACTTCCGCCCAACATGGTACCGCCCGCCGCGCTTGACAAGATTCCTATTCCACATTATTCCTGAAACTGAGAATTCCTTCTTCACGGGGCATGGCAGGCCCCTTTTTCTTTTCAGGAAGCTATCGATGTCCCCCACCGCCCCGGCAGCCGGAAATGCCAGGATCTTCGTCATCGATGACGAGGTGATCACCGTCAAGCGGCTGACCCACGCCCTCGGCCAGGACGGCTACGCGGTGGAAGGGTTCGTCACCGCCCGGGAGGCGCTGCAGGAGGTCCGGAAGGACCCGCCCGCCGTCATCGTCATGGACGTCCGCCTCCAGGACGCCGACGGCGTGGATCTCATGCAGCGCATCCACGCCCTGGCCCCGGCGACCGCGATCATCCTCATCACGGGCTATGCCAGCATCGGGCAGGCGGTGGCCGCCACCAAGAAGGGCGCCTTTCAGTACCTCGAAAAGCCCTTCCGCCTCCAGGACCTGCGCGAGGCCATCCGGGAGGCCCTTCTGCAGCGGCAGCAGGAAGAGCAGAAGGACCGCCTCCGGGAAGAGCTGAGCCGGGCCAGCCGCTTCGGCGAGATCATCGGGGTCGCTCCTGCCATGCGGGCGGTGTTCAAGACCATCGCCCGGGTGGCACCGGTGGACTGCAACGTGGTGATCATCGGCGAAAGCGGAACGGGCAAGGAGCTGGTCGCCCGGTCGCTGCACGCCAACAGCCCCCGGGCGGGCCGGCCGTACGTGTCGTTCAACTGCGGCGCCTTCTCCGAGGAGCTCATCGCCAACGAGCTGTTCGGCCACGAGAGGGGGGCGTTCACCGGGGCGATGAGCACCAAGCTGGGGCTCCTGGAGACCGCCAACGGCGGCACCGTCTTCCTCGACGAGATCGGCGAGATGCCGCTCGCCATGCAGGTGAAGCTCCTGCGGGTGCTCCAGGAGCGCACCTTCATGCGGGTGGGCGGCGTCAAGCCCCTGCCGCTCGATGTCCGTCTCATCTGCGCCACCAACCGCAACATCGACAAGATGATCGCGGCCGGCGAGCTTCGGCAGGATTTCTACTACCGGCTCAAGGTGGTGACCATCGAGCTGCCCCCCCTGCGCCAGCGGCGGGAGGACATCCCGGCGCTCGCCGCCCATTTCGTCCGCAAGGCGGCCAAGCGGTTCGGCAAGGAGCCCCCTGCCCTCGTTCCCGCCTTCCTCGAGGCGCTCGCCGCCTATCCCTTTCCGGGCAACGTGCGGGAGCTGGAGAACATCATCGAGCGGGCCGTGGCCCTCAACGAGAACGACACCCTCGACCTCGACGACCTTCCTCCCGACCTCATGCTCGCCGGACCCGAGCAGGCCGGCGGGGAAACCACCCCGCTGCTCAAGAAGCTCGAGCGGGACCACATCTTCGAAGTGTACCGGGAAACCGGCTACAACCAGAGCGAAACCGCCCGCCGCCTGGGGGTTTCCCGGACCACCCTCTGGCGCCGCCTGCGCGATTTCCACCTGCCGTCCCGCAAAGAGCGCTCCTGACCTTCCCCCTCTTCTGTTTCATCCCTGAACAGCTGTTTCATTCTGTAAATTTCCTTCGAAAGCAAAGCATTACCTCCAGAATATTGCAGTTTGAAACAGCGCCCCTCCGCCCTCCCACTGCCCTTTGGGGTTCCCTGGAAAGCAATCTATTGGAATGGCACGATATTCCTGAACGGCACGCCTTTTGAAACAACCGCTGGCCAGTAGTTGAGCGCCCCCTTGGCCCGGAGAAAGGAGCTCGATGAACAGGGGCATTGCCGTTCTCCTGCAAGGCACCCATGCCGACCTCTTCGCCTGCCTGCGCGCACTAGAGCTTGCCGCCAGGACCAGGGGAGAGCTGCATGCCATTGCCATCGAGCCGCCGATGCACCATGAGGAAGGCAGGCTCCGCCTGGATGCCATCCGGGAATTGCAGAAGCTGGGGATCTGGTTCGGGGAGGTGGAAGGGGTGAAGGTCGCCTGCCACCGCCTGGAGGCGGCCGACGACCATCGGCCCCTGATCGACTTCATCATCGATCACCGGATCGTCTGCCTCATGATGGGGGCCAAGGACCAGGCGGCCCGCGAGGAGCTGCGCCGGTGGGCCGCCCTCCTGCGGCAGGAGCTTCCCAAGCAGGAACGCTGGTACTTCCGCTCCTTCTGGACGCTCGTCACCGAGCCGTGGGACGGCCGGACCTTCGACCGGGTCCTCGAACGGTTCCGCCGGTATCGCGCCCATGCCGCCGGCATGGAATGAGATTCGGTCAACTGGTTTGAAGCACAATCAACCACTTATTAGGAGGGAAAGTCATGTTCATGTATCTGCCAATTGCCCTCACCAGTGTGAGCTACCTGGTGGTGGCGGGCCTGGGACTGGCCGTGGGCCTCTTGTCCGGCCTCTTCGGGGTGGGGGGCGGGTTTCTGATGACCCCTCTGCTCATGATGATCGGCATCCCGCCGACCATCGCCGCGGCGACGGACGCCAACCAGATCGTGGCGGCCTCCGCCTCCGGGACCCTGGCCCACTGGCGGCTGGGAAACGTGGATTTCAAGATGGGCTTTTACCTGCTCGTCGGCGGCTTCCTGGGGGGGGCGGTGGGCGTCCAGGTCATCAAGATCCTCAAGGCCACCGGCGGCGCTGACTTCCTGATCAAGATGACCTACGTGATCATGCTCGGACTGGTGGGCACCTTCATGTTCTTCGAAAGCCTCAACGCCCTGCGCAAGAAAAAGGCGGCCGATCCCGCCCCCAAGCACGGCCATTCCGCGGGGGCGCCCAAGGCGTCCAACCCGGGCGGTGCCGGACGGGCCGCCGCCATGGCCGCGGCCGGTGCCGACGGGAGCACCGTGGTTGTGGAGGCGGTGCAGGAAAAGAAGGGGTTTTTCGGCTCCCTCCCGTTCCAGACCTATTTCGAGAAGTCCGGCATCACCCATTCCGCCCTGGTGCCCCTGGGCCTCGGCACCTTCGTCGGCATCCTCGCCGCCATCATGGGCGTGGGCGGCGGCTTCCTCATGGTGCCGGTCATGATCTACATGCTGCGGATGCCCATGCACGTGGTGGTGGGCACCAGCCTCTTCCAGATCATGTTCACCTGCGTCGAAGTCACCTTCCTACAGAGATC
>JAJYKH010000373.1 GCA_021788685.1 Deltaproteobacteria bacterium
GCAGGCCCTGCATATTCTCCAAAATCTCCTACTGGCATCGATACCATTGACGAAGCCAAAAAAGATTTAGCGCGGCTCTTGGATAAGGGGGATTTTACAATCTTTTACTACGATACTGGGTATCATGTTACAAACGCAGACATGAAGAACGATCTCGAAAAAAGAAATCCGTATATTCAAGAAATATACTGTGATAATGAAAATCTGCTCTTGTGGATTAAGGCGAAAAAGATCACGGTCACTGAAGACGGTATTGATTTCCCTATATTTCCTTTGTGGTTCGAAGATCTTGCAAATGCCGACCTTGTGGTTCAAGATTATTACGGATATCGGCTCGGATTGCCCAATAAATTACATCTAAGATTTGACACTGATGCTGGCAACTTGAATAAAGTGGCCGATGATTTATTGTTCATTAAGCAAAATTGGAATAAATACCAGGCAGAGCAACTCTCCCTTTTTGAAGCGCGGGCAGCGCAATACCGGGCGTTGAAGGTCAAGCCGACGGTTTCCGAGGAGCAACGGAAATTCCTCGTGCAGGCCAATGCCTTCAGTGAGCAAAAGGAGTACGCTCGGGCCGTCAGTCTCTATCAAAAGGCCATCACCGTTGATCCTGTCGCATACCCAAGCGCCTACTTCAACATGGCCCTGCTCTCGGCGCAGGAGCACCGCTTCCTTTCCGCCATCGGGTATATGAAACGATACCTGCTCCTGGTCCCCGACGCCAAGGACGCCCGCAGCGCCCAGGACAAGATCTACGAGTGGGAAGCGATGTCGGGCAAATAGGTGATCGAGATGCCAAAAAGAGCCGGTTTACTCCTGATGTTCTGTTTTATGCTGGAGCCTTTCCCGGTCTGGGCGGGGCAGACGTTTACCCCATCGCTTGATTGTGCAGGATCAAACGCTGCTTGGGAGTCTCAAGGGATTCCCTGCAGGTGCGTCAACGGGCAGGTCGTGTGCGACCAGCCTTCCGGAGGACACAACCATGGTGTTACCTCTGGTGACGTCAAAGCCATGGTCGTAGGCACTATTTTCGAGAGCCTTTTGACTTCCCTGTTTACCGACGATACGGCCACCAGTCAGAAGGAGGCCCAGGCCGCCCAGCAGAAGGCGGCCGCGCTGGCCGCCCAGCAGGCGGCGATGAACAGGGAGAAGGAGAGGGAAGCCCAGGCGGCATATGAAAAGATGATGCGGTCCTACAAACAATTGGATGACAGCCAGGGGGTGGCTTTCAAAACATTGTCCGATTCGGCCCTGACCTTCAAAACCCTGGACGGCAACGCGGAAACCCTTGCGGCCAATGCCCGGAAGCCCTTCGATACCGCTGGCAGCGCCCCGTCCTCTGCCACGACATCGGGCCAGGCCACCCCGTTTTTCGGCGACTCCATGCCGATCAAGGACATCCGGCTGCTGGTCAACCCCGAAAACGACCCCCGGGTGGTGGACTTGAGAGAGGCCCACAGTTTTATGGTCAAGAATTTAAAAAGCCGAAAAGAGATGGAGGGCAATGGCAAACCCATCGTCAAATCGCCGGATTGTGTGAAGCTTCGAAAAAAAATGGATGGATTTATCACCCAGCAGAATAAATTCTATAAAACCGTCAACCTGGCGCAGGACCAGTTGAACATCTGGGAGAATCAAAACCGCAATGCTTTGATCCACGCCGCAAAGGACGGCATTGAGTACTTGACGGGAAAGTGGCTTCGCACCCTCGCCAAGGAAGGTGAATTCGCGGATCATCTAGAGGAGGTTTATGAGAAAAATGCCGCGCAAATGGCGCGTGACGGTCTGGATGTCACCGCCATAAAGGCTACGATACAACGATTGAAACAGGTGGCCTCCACGGGCAAATTTGCCGACCTCACCGGTAACATCAAAGAATCCCAGACCTTTATCAAGGATGGCATGTCCACCTTGCTGGCGCAGTTGTCCTCTGCGAACCACGACGTACAGGAGATGCTTGAAGACCCAAAGATGGGGAAATATTTCGAGACGGACCTCCCGGAGATGAGGACGGCTTGCGATGTCGCGAAACTGGTTGCCGCATCCAAAATTTTTGCCAAATGGGGCGCTGAAAAAATCCCGATCGTTGCCGCCGCTGAGCTGTCGGTCAACGAAACGTACGATGGGCTGGATTTTTTCCTGAGCTTCAAACGGATGACTGAGGCCAACAAGATCAACGGCCGGGTGCTGGAAGCCGCCAGATACCTCCAGAGAAAGATCGATGACACCCACCTCGAATTGCAAGAATGTCGGCAATGAGCGCCGGTGAGAACCGGCAAAGAAGCAAAGAGATCAATGGCTTAACGGTAAGGTAGAAAAATCGTACCGTCCGCCACTGCCGCCGAAACCATGAGCAGCAACGATCCCAAACCGCCTACCGAATCGGAGCTGGCCTGGGGCATCCACCCGGTGGTCGAGCTGCTCCGCACCAACCCGCAGCAGGTCAGGGAAGTGGTGATCCAGAAGGGCAAGGCCGGGCCCAAGATCCAGGAGATCGTCACCCTGGCCCGGCAGCACGGCATCAAGCTCCGCTTCGATCCCTTCTTCCGGGTGCCGCCGGAGGTCAAAAACGAGAACCACCAGGGGGTGCTGGCCCGGCTCGGGGCCAAGCCCCTGCTCCACCTTGACGAGCTGCTGGCCGGCTTGGCGGGGCAGGCCGCGCCGGTGCTCGTGGTCCTGGACTCCATTCAGGACCCCCACAACCTGGGGGCGATCATCCGTTCCGCGTCGGCCGCCGGTGCGGCCGGGGTGATTCTCACCAAGGACCGGAGCGCGCCGCTTACCGGCACCGTCGGGAAGGCGGCCGCCGGCGCCCTGGCCCACGTCCCCCTGTGCCAGGTGACCAACATGGCGACCGCCCTGGCGCGCCTGAAGGAAGAAGGGTTCTGGATTTACGGGGCGGCGGGGGAGGCGGCGCAATCGCTCTTCGCGACCGACTTCGGCCGGGGGCCGGTCTGCCTGGTGATCGGCAGCGAAGGGAAGGGGATCCGGCCGCTGGTAAGGAAGCAGTGCGATCTGCTGGTTTCCATCCCCATGCAGAGCCC
>JAJYKH010000026.1 GCA_021788685.1 Deltaproteobacteria bacterium
CCGCGAAACGGAAAATGATTAGGGCCCTTTCGCCGTTGCCCTGGGCAAAGGCGTACATGTATTCGATGTGCAGACCCTGGTCCAGGATGGTCTGCAGAACGCTGGCCGTGCCGCCCGGGCGGTCGGTGACCTCGATGACCAGAACCTCATTGCGGCCCACGGTGAACCCGCCCTCTTTGAGGACCTGCTTCGCTTTTTCGGCATCATTGACGATCAGGCGCAGGATGGCGTAAGCGGCGGTGTCGGCCAGCGACAGCGACCGGATGTTGATGCCGTTTTCCGCGAGCAGACTGGTGACTTCGGCCAGGCGTTCATAGCCGTTTTCCAGAAATACCGCGATCTGCTCGACCTTGTAGTTGTCCATTTCCCCCCCTTGGCCCCCGGCGTGGAGCGCCCTCCGCGGCCTTCATGATCATAGCACCTTGAATCGGTTATGAAAAGCAAGCGGACTGCAAAGAGCACATGGGCAGCCCTATTTACCACGTTCGCCGTATCTCTTCAAGTCGGAGGGGTCCTCCTAGCCCCCCAAGGTGGGAGGGTATACCGGAAAAATGGCTGTCCTGTCGCCGGCCCTTGGGTTATCTTGAAGAGTCGTGGCGGTTGCGGGGCTCAACATCCATGCTGAAGATCAACGAGCTGCCATTCCTCTTCACCCCCGGAGTGCGGGTGGGCGATTTCTCCCGGACGCTCAAGCCTGGTGCCGATCTGTTTATCGTCAACGGGGCTCCGGTCGGGGTCGATTGGCCCCTTGCCGACGGAGACAGCTGCTGGCTCCTCACGCGGGGAGAAATCCCTGCGGCCCATGAGATGGAGCGACTCCTGAACGCGCGCCACTCGCCCGGGGTGCAGGCGCGGCTCAAGGCTGCCGTTGTCGGGATCATGGGCCTGGGCGGTCTCGGGTCGGCGGTGGCGGTCGCCCTGGCGCGGATTGGCGTGGGGCGGCTGCTGCTCGTGGACTGCGACGTGGTGGAGCCCACCAACCTCAACCGGCAGCAGTACTTCCTCGATCAGATCGGGCTGCCGAAAACCGAGGCCTTACAGGCGAACCTCGCCCGCATCAACCCATACGTGCAGGTGGAGACCTGGCAGGAACGATTGACCGGCGAGCGCATCGCCCAGCTCTTTGCCGGGGTGGACGTCCTGGCCGAGTGCTTCGACGATCCGGTTACGAAGGCGGTCGCCCTGCGCACCGCCCTGACCTGTCTGCAGGGAGTCGGTTTCGTCTGCGCTTCCGGGATGGCCGGCTGCGGCGACAACAACGCTATCGTCACCCGGCGGCTCTATCCGGGCGTCTTCCTGGTGGGCGACGACGAGTCCGAGGCCAAGCCAGGCCAGGGACTCATGGCCCCCCGGGTGGGAATTGCCGCCCACCATCAGGCCAATCAGGTGGTGCGGCTGCTCCTCTACGGGAAAGACGCGTGAGGTCAGGATGCTGGAGGTCGGAGGTCGGAGGCAGAGGCCTTCAAGCTTGTGCATTATCCGTGATTTCCAGATGGGTTGAAACAAGATGAAGATCATCTGCAACGGCCAGGAGCGCGAGGTCGCCCCCGCCACTACAATTACCGGGCTCATTCGGGAGCTGGGCTTGAATCCGGAAACGGTCGTGGCCGAGCACAACGGCCGGGTCCTCGCCAGGGAGGAGCACGAATTCATCCTTCTCGACGAGGGGGCTGTCCTAGAGCTGATCCGTTTCGTGGGAGGGGGCTGAAATGCTCACCATCGCCGGCAAAACCTTCCGGTCCCGCCTGTTCGGGGGCACAGGCAAGTTCTCGTCTCCACAGGTCATGAAGGCGGCCCTGCTCGCCTCCGGCGCGGAAATGGTCACCGTCGCCCTGCGGCGGGTCGACCTCGACGACCCCGGGGACGACATCATGCGCGTCCTCGACCGGGAGCGCTTTTTTTTCCTGCCCAATACCGCCGGCGCCCGGGATGCGGGGGAGGCTGTCCGCCTTGCCCGCCTGGCCCGGGCCTCCGGGGGCGGCAATTGGGTGAAGCTCGAAGTGACCCCGGACCCCCGCACCCTGCTCCCCGACCCGGTGGGGACCCTCAAGGCTACCGGAGAGCTGGTGAAGGAAGGATTCGTGGTCCTGCCCTACATCAATGCCGATCCTATCCTCGCTCTCCGGCTGCAGGAGGCCGGGGCGGCGGCGGTCATGCCCCTGGGCGCCCCCATCGGCACCAACAAGGGGCTGGTCACCGCCTTCCAGCTCGGGATCATCATCAGCCAAGCCCAGGTGCCGGTGGTGGTGGACGCGGGCATCGGCGCCCCCTCGCACGCCGCCCGGGCCATGGAGATGGGGGCGGATGCCGTCCTGGTCAATACTGCCATCGCCGTGGCCGGCGACCCGGTGCGGATGGCGGCCGCCTTCGCCAAGGCGGTGCAAGCGGGGCGGGAGGCCTTCGAGGCAGGCCTCGGCGCGGAGCGGGAGGAGGCGGAGGCCTCGTCGCCCGTGGGCGGTCTCGATTTCCTGAGGTGAGATCATGTTCGTGCTGCCCGAATTCAGCGAGCTCTCCGGGCTGATCGCCAGCCGCACCGCTGCCGACGCCGAGCGGGCGCTCCAAGCGGAGAAGCTGGGGATTCATGATTTGGCCGCCCTCCTTTCCCCGGCGGCCGACCATCTCCTGGAGCCCATGGCGGCGCGCGCCGCCGCAATCACCCGCCGCCGCTTCGGCCGGGTGATCCAGATCTACGCCCCTCTTTACCTTTCCAATCTCTGCCAGAACCGGTGCGCCTACTGCGGGTTCTCCGCCGGGAACCGCATCAAGCGGCGGACCCTCACCCTGGAGGAGGCGGAGGCTGAAGCCATGCTGCTCCTGGGGCGGGGCTTCAACCACGTGCTCCTGGTGACCGGGGAGGCCCCCCAGGCGGTCGGGGTTGACTACCTGGCGACCCTGGCCCGCCGGCTGCGGGACCGGTTCGCCGCCCTCACCATTGAAATTCAGCCGCTTGCCACCGCCGAGTACGTCCGCCTCTTCCGGGCCGGGATCACCGGGGTGGCCGTCTACCAGGAGACCTACGACCGGCGGACCTATCGGGAGGTGCACCTCGCCGGCCCCAAGACCGATTACGATTATCGCCTCGCCACTCCCGCGCGCGGCGCCGAGGCGGGGTTCCGGGAGGTGGGTCTCGGCTTTCTTTTGGGCTTGGCGGACTGGCGAACCGAGGCCCTGTCCCTGGGGCTCCACCTCGCCTGGCTGCGCAAAAAGTTCTGGCGGACCGGCTTCACCGTCTCCTTTCCTCGCCTCAGGCCGGCGACAGGGGAGTTCGCCCCCCGGGTCCAGGTGGGCGAGCGAGACCTGGCCCGGCTCATCTTCGCCCTGCGACTGTACGACCCGGACGTGGGGCTGGTCCTTTCCACCCGGGAGGAGCCCCGCTTCCGGGACGGCATGCTCGGCCTCGGCCCCACCCGCTACTCGGCCGGCTCCTGCACCGCCCCCGGCGGCTACTCCGAGCCGGAGAGCAGCGGCGAGCAGTTCGCGGTGGGCGACCACCGCACCATCGACGAGGTGTGCCGGGCCATCCGGGAAAGGGGCTTCGACCCGGTCCGCAAAGATTGGGACGCCATCTTCCAGGAGGAGGGGCAGACGGCCTGACGATCTCTCAGAAAAAGAATGAAAATTGGTGGGTTAGACGGTATAGAACATGGATCGCGCTGGCGTTTGCCGGCGGCACCCGGATTTTGACGAGGAGGGGAGGGCATGCAGAACATCAAGAAGATGTACAGCACCATCCTGGGGGACCACTTCCCCATGGAGATGAAGATCAGCTTCGGCGACCAGACCCTGGTCTACCGCAAGAAGACCTGGAAGATCGTCCAGGAGGACGGCAGCATCGACGAGCGGGGGCTCCGGTATGGCGAGAACCCCGACCAGGAGGCCGCCCTCTACGAGCTGGTGAACGGCAACCTGGTGTTGGGCGGCTGCGCCTTCATCGAGCCGGGGAACGGGCTGGTCTCCAATATCCAGGTGGGCGACATGCTCCAGGTGGGCAAGCACCCGGGCAAGATCAACCTCACCGACGTGGACAACGGCCTCAACATCATGAAGTACCTCATGGACCGGCCGGCCGCGGTCATCCTCAAGCACAATAATCCCTGCGGCGCCGCCTACGGCGGGACCCTGGCCCAGGCCTACGACCGGGCCAACCGCGCCGACCGCATCGCCGCCTTCGGCGGGGCGGTCATCCTGAACCGGGCACTCGACCGGGCCACGGCCGAGCTCCTGAGCCAGAACTACCTGGAAGTGGTCTGCGCCCCCGATTTCGAAGAGGGGACGCTCGACATCCTCAAGGCCCGCAAGAACCTCCGGGTGATCCGCATCAGCCGCATCGACCGGCTGGCGGAGTTCGAGAAATTCCGGTTCATTGATTTCAAAAGCCTCATCGACGGCGGGATCATCGTCCAGCAGTCGGCGGTCAACTCCATCCGCCGCCGGGAGGACTTCAAGCCCGCGGCGGCGACCTTCAAGGGCCAGGAGTACAAGGTGGAGCGGGAGCCCACCGACCGGGAGATCGACGATATGCTCTTCGGCTGGGCGGTGGAGCACGGAGTGACCTCCAACTCGGTGATCTACGTGAAGGACGGCTGCACCGTCGGGATCGGCACCGGCGAGCAGGACCGGGTGGGGGTGGCGGAGATCGCGGTCCACAAGGCCTACATCAAGTACGCCGACATCATCTGCTTCGATACTTATGGGATCCCCTACGCGGACCTCGCCCTGGAGATCAAACAGGGCAAACGGAGCCCGGCCAACAAGGAGGCCATCGACGCCAAGGTCCGGGAGGACCGGGCGGGGCTTCCGGGAAGCGTCATGATCTCCGACGCCTTCTTCCCCTTCCGGGACGGCGCCGACGTGGGTATCGACCAGGGCATTTCGGCCATCCTCCAGGCCGGCGGCTCGGCCCGGGATTTCGAGACCATCGTCGCTTGCAACGAGGCCACGCCGCAGGTGGCCATGAAGTACACGGGGCAGCGCTCGTTCAAGCACTGATTTTTCCTTTTCTTCTGGCATCACCAACACGCCCATTGCGCCTGCCGCGGGCGTGTTTTTTTTGGTGCGTCTGCGATGGGATGGATAGCGCAGGATCCTGGAAAGTATATGGGAGTGCAGGGGGAAGGTGTACCAGCTGCACCAGCGGAGCTGCCCCGCCGGACTCGCTTGTGGGAGGATATGCGTCAGGGTGGATTCAGAATGGTGAAAACATATGGTTGCAGTGCATTGAGCCGGTATTTCGGAAACGTGAGATTCGGGGCGTATGGGTACGGCTTTCAGGGAGGGTTGTAGGCAGTTTTCAGAGGAGGCCGGTGCCCGGGCGGTTTTGGGGTTGACAGGTTCTTCGGCTCCTGAATATAGATGTCTATCAGGCCGAAATTGAGCGGAAATTTTATTGGTATCGTGTGGCCGCCCAATTTTGGGGGCGGCCTGGAAAAACGATTCTTATCACCCGATCACCATCACCATCACCATCACCTCACCGTTGTCGGGCATGGCGTTGCGGGGAAAGCCAATGACTATGAAAAGCTCTGATCAGGTTGGGGAGCACACGCGCACACTGGACGAGCGCGTTGCCATCAACCAGATGCTTTTGTTTTGTAAGCAAAAGCAGATTGTTATCGCGATGGCGGTGGCCTTTCCATTGATCCTCTCTTTTTTATGGTGGTATGCACCGCTGTCACATGTGCTCCTGTTGCTCTGCCTGGCGGCAGTCGCCATTGTTGCTCGCAGCCGGGCCATTTCCAAATTTCCTAAGCTTTCCCCTTTTGAAGTTGACATACCCGCTTGGCAAAAGCGTTTTGTCTACTTGGCGCTTTCAAGCGGCTTCCTCTTTGTGGTGATGGAGGTGATTGGTTATCTGGCCTTGAATGACGAGCGCTGGGGGTTTCTGGATATCACCGTCATCTCGTCCTGCGGGATAGGGCTGGGTTCCATGACCTTTATCCCGGGGCTCTATCCCTATTTTGCCCTGCCGCCGCTCCTGGTGATGGCGGTGTTTCACGCGGTTGCGGGGGGAGGGTATAACTATTTCATGGCGTTTGGAACGGTCCTTGCCGCTGTGTCATATCTTGCCACTTCACGGTATATTGGCAGGTCCTTTGACCAATCCTTGCGGCTCCGCCTGCAAAACGAAATTCTGACCGCCGAGGCCGAACAGCAACATCGTAAGCTGGCGGACATCCTTGACAGCTTGCCGGACCCTACCTTTGTTATTGATGATCAAGGCGTGGTCACCGCCTGGAACCGTGCCGCCGAGCAAACCACCGGGGTCAAGGCAGCGGAGATCGTCGGCAAAGGCAACTATGAATATTCCGTGGCCTTTTATCAAGAGCGCCGTCCGGTGCTCATCGATTTGTTTTCCGAGGGCGATCGTGAGCTTGAAAAGAAATACGGCCAATTCAACAGAAGGGGCGACACCCTGTCCGGCGAGGGCTACATCCCTGCGCGTGGCCTGTGGTTCGAGGCCAGTGCCTCGCCGTTGCGCAACGCCAGGGGCAAGGTGGTGGGAGGCATCGAAACGGTGCGGGACATCACCGACCGTAAAAACATCCAGATCGAGCTGGAGGCGTCTCAGCACCAGCTCGCCAACATCATCGACTCATTGCCGACCGCCGCGTTCGTCATCGACGAGCACGGGGTCATCACCGCCTGGAACAGGGCAGCCGAACGGATGACCGGCGCCAGGGCCATTGACATGATCGGCAAAGGCAACCGGGAATACTCCGTCGCCTTTTATGGCGAACGGCGACCAATCATGATCGATTTTCTCTTTTCTCGTGATCGACAGGCGGAGGAACGATACCAGCTCCTGCATTTGGGAGACGACATCATCTCCGGCGATGCCTATATCCGTCCGCCCGCCGCAAGGGAGCTCTGGATCCAAGCCTATGCCACCCTGCTGCACGACGCCAAGGGCAAGGTTGCCGGCGCCATTGAGACGATACGCGACATCAGCGTGCATAAGCAGCTGGAGGACGAATTGCAGGCTTCGGAACAGCAGCTCGCCCAGATCATCGATCTGCTGCCGGAGGCCGCCTTTGTCATCAACCGGGAGGGGGTGGTCACCGCCTGGAACCGGGCTGCCGAACAGATGACCGGGGTGAGCGGAGCCGAGATCATCGGCAGGGGCAACTATGAGTACACGATGGCGTTTTATGGCGAACGGCGGCCGATTCTGATCGACCTGGTCTTCCTGCCCGAGCAGGAGTTGCTGCAGGAGAGCTACAGCCATATCCGCCGAGTCGGGGATACGCTCTTTGCCGAGAGTCAAGTCCCCTTGCGCAACGGACGAATTGCCTGGCTCCAGGGCAGTGCCGGATTGCTGCGCGATGCCGACGGCACCATCACCGGCGCCATCGAAGTGGTCCTTGACCTCACGGAACGCAAACAATTCGAAGACGACCTGGCCGCCGCTCGGGAGGCCGCGGAGCGCGCATCCCAGGCCAAGGCGGACTTCCTGGCGAATATGAGCCACGAGATCCGCACGCCGATGAATGCGATCATCGGCATGTCCTACCTGACCCTGCAGACCGAGCTGAGTCCCAAGCAGCACAACTACGTGCAGAAGATCCATCGTGCCGCCGACCACCTTCTGGGCATCATCAACGAGATTCTCGATTTGTCCAAGATCGAGGCCGGAAAGCTGCTCATGGAGAAGGTGGATTTCCAACTGGAGGACGTCATGGAAAATCTGGCCAACCTGCTCGGCATCCGCGCCGAGGACAAGGGGCTGGAATTGCTTTTCGACATTGCCCCGGAGATCCCCACCGCCCTCATCGGCGACCCGCTGCGGCTGGGACAGATCATGGTCAACCTGGGCAACAACGCGGTCAAGTTCACGGAGCATGGCGAAGTTGTCGTTGGCGTTGAATCCGTCGCAGTCGCGGGCCAAGAGGCGGAGCTGCACTTCTGGGTCCGGGATTCGGGAATCGGCATGACCCAGGAGCAGCAAGGGAACCTCTTTCAATCCTTCAGCCAGGCCGACACCTCCACCACCCGCAAGTATGGCGGCACCGGGCTTGGTCTGGTGATCTCCAAGAATCTGGTTGAGCAGATGAACGGCCGGATCTGGGTGGAGAGTGAATACGGCAGGGGATCGACCTTCCATTTTCATGCCCGCTTCGGCCTGCAGGCTGAACAGGCGCCGCGCCGCATGATCCGGGCCGATGAGCTGGCCGGAACCCGTGTGTTGATTGCCGATGACAACGGTGTCGCCCGGGAGATTCTGGCCACCATGTGCAGGGCCAACGGCATGGAGGTTGATCTGGGCCTCGATGGCCGTCAGGCTCTGGAAATGATCGAGATGGCAGCAAGCCAGAAGAGCCCATATGCCTTGGTGCTCATGGATTGGAAAATGCCCGCCATCGATGGGGTCGAGTGCATCCGGCGGATGCGGGAGGCGGGCCTTGACCACGAAAGCAAGGTGATCATGGTCACCGGCTACGAGAAGGAGGACGTGCTGAATTCCGCGGAAAAACGAGGTGTTCCCCTAGGGACGGTGTTGACCAAGCCGGTGCTCGCCTCGACCCTGCTGGAGGCGATTGGCGAAACCCTGGGCAAGGCGCTGGTCCACCGCAGCCGCACGGCAGGAAGGGCCTTGCAGCAGAGCGAGGCCATGCGCAGGCTGCGGGGGGCGCGGCTGCTGCTGGTGGAGGACAACGAGATGAACCAGGAGCTGGCCCTGGAGCTGCTGAAGAATTGTGGAATCGAGGTGGTCCTGGCCACCAACGGCCAGGAGGCGCTCGATGTCTTGAACGCGGACAGCCGCTTCGACGGGGTGCTGATGGATTGCCAGATGCCGGTGATGGACGGCTACACGGCAACCCGCAGGATCCGCAGCAATCCAATGTGGGACCGCCTGCCGATCATCGCCATGACCGCCAACGTCATCGCGGGCGAACGGGATAAGGTGTTGAGTGTCGGCATGTGTGACCACATCGGCAAGCCGCTTGACATCACCGCCATGTTTGACACCATGGCCCGCTGGATCGTGCCGGCCAATCCTGCCGCTGTCCCGACTGCGGGAACGCCGCCGCTGGAAACGGTTTCAGAAGCGCTTCCGGAATTGCCCGGCATCGATACGGCTGCGGGCCTGGCCACCACCATGAACAACCCGTCGCTCTACCGGAGGCTGCTCACGAAGTTCCGGGAGAGCCAGGCCAACTTTGCCGAGGCTTTCGAGCTGGCGCGGCGTGATGCCGATGCAACGGCGGCGGCCCGCGCCGCCCATACCCTCAAGGGCACCGCTGGCAACATCGGCGCGAAAAAGGTGCAGCAGGCAGCAGCCCAACTGGAGCACGCCTGCCGCGACAAGGCTCCGGCTGCGGAAATCGAGCGGTTGTTGGCGGCAACCATCAAGGCGCTGCAACCGGTCATCGATGGCTTGGCCAGCCTGGAAACGGACACAGGAGCAGGCAATACCGGCGGGATTGATCCAGAGGCACTGCAGCCCCTGCTTGCCAGGCTGCTGGCCTTGCTGGAAAACGACGATCTGGCCGCCGGGGACGCGGTCGAAGAGCTCCTGGCGGCGACCAAGGGAACCTTGCTGGCAGAGGGGGTCGGCAGGGTCGCGCAGGCGGTGGCTGGCTTTGATGTCGATGCCGCCATCGCCGCCCTGCGGAAGGTCCATGAGGCGATGGAAAGGGAGGGAGCCAACTCATGATACCGTCTGGTTTGCCAAAACCGTCAGTGCTGGTTGTTGACGACACGCCCGACAATCTGACTCTGATGTTCAACCTTCTCAAGGGGCAGTATACCGTCAAGGGGGCAAGCAACGGCGAGCGGGCGCTGAAGATTGCCCGGGGCGAGGACCCGCCCGACCTCATCCTGCTCGATATCATGATGCCGGGCCTTTCCGGCTACGATGTCTGCAAGGAATTGAAGTCTGACCCGGCCACTTCCGGCATCCCGGTCATCTTCCTGACCGCCCTGCGCGAGATGGAGGATGAGAAGCTGGGCCTGGAGCTGGGGGCGGTTGACTACATCACCAAACCGGTGAGCCCGCCCATCGTGCTGGCCCGGATCAAGACCCACCTCGAGAACAAGGTCGCTCGCGATTTCCTGCAGGATCAGAACGCCTTTCTGGAAAGCGAGGTTGTCCGCCGCACCCGGGAGGTGACGGCCATCCAGAATGTGACCATCCTGGCCATGGCCTCCCTGGCCGAGACCCGAGACAACGAAACCGGCAACCACATCCGGCGTACCCAGCAGTACGTCAAGGCCTTGGCCGAGCGGCTGAAGACCCATCCGCGTTTTGCCGCCTATCTGACCCCACGCCAGATCGAGATTCTCTGCAGATCGGCGCCGTTGCACGATATCGGCAAAATCGGCATCCCGGACAACATCCTGCTCAAGCCGGGGAAGTTCGTGCCGGAAGAATTCGAGGTCATGAAGCGACACACCACCATCGGCAAGGAGGCCATCGAACGGGCCGAGAGCGAGCTGGGCAAGGAGATGGAGTTTTTGTGCTGCGCCAAGCAGATTGCCGTCAGCCACCATGAACGGTGGGACGGCAGCGGCTATCCCGAGGGACTTTCCGGAGATTCGATCCCCATCTGTGGCCGGCTGATGGCCGTGGCAGACGTTTTCGACGCCTTGATCAGTCGCCGGGTATACAAGGAAAGCTTCCCTTACGAACGGGCCATTGCCATCATCCTGGAGGGCAAAGGAAGCCATTTTGACCCGGACGTTATCGACGCCTTTCAGGCCATTGTTGATGATTTCAAGGCCATTGCCGAACGGTTTGCCGATTCGAAATGACCAGGGCATGCCGGTTCAGAAGAGACAGGTAAAGCCCAGGCTGACCAGATGGGCGGCGGCCCCTTCGAAGTGGCCGTCGACGCCGCCGCCTTCGGCCGTATTGTTCACGGTGCGGTCTCCCTTGTCGTCATAGAGGTAGGCCAACCCCGCGTCAAGGTGCTCGTTATAGCGGTAGCGGCAGCCCAGGGAGTAGATGCGGGAGTCGGAATCGGGCAGCTCGAAGCCCAAGCTCTTGTCGGGAACCGGATTGTTGTCGATGGCAAAGCCGGCCATCAGGGTCCACTGGTCGTTGAGACGATGGGTGATGCCGATCCGGTAGGCATTGACGTCGCTCCAGTCTTTCGGGATCGAGGCGTCAAAGGCGTAGAAGGGATGACCTGGACCGAAGGTGGTGTTGTAATTGAAATCCAAGTTTTTATATGCGGACCAGTAGGTGCGGTCGAAGGCGAGCTCAACGGTGGTGCGGCCGAAATCATAGGAGACGCCCAGGGCGAGCACGGCGGGCTGCGGCACGCTCACCCTGGCCGGACCGTTATAGCTCGGGGCGCCGACATTATCGGCCAGGGTGGCGTTACCCTCCAGATCGAGATCCACCTTGGAACGGTACGTGGCACCGAACCGGAACCGGTCGGTGACCCGGCAGGAGAGGGCCAGGTTGTATCCGAGCTCAGTGGTGTCGCCATCCAGGTCACGGCTGACATAGGTCCCCGGGCCGGCCACATTGGCGGCATAGCTTTTCACGGTGCCGTCGGCATAGAGCCCCCGCACTCCCACCGCCAGGGCCACCCGGTCGTTGACCGCATAGGCGACCGACGGGTTGGCCTCGACCACCTTGAGGGAAAATTCCTCGGCATAGCGCCGCGGATAGGGATCCTGCCAGCGTTTGGCCAGACCGCCGGGATAGGTCAGGGAAAAGCCGAACCGCAGCTGCTTGATTTTCTGGGAAACCAGATGGATCTGAGGCAGCAGGAAGGTTTCGCCCTCCGAGCTGCCGCTCAGGGTGGCGGACCTGCTGTCCGTGTAGTCGATCGTGGTCAGCCGGATGCCGGTGAGATCACCTTCGACCTGCAGCCGGTCTTCCAGCCAGGCCATGGCCGCCGGGTTGAAATAACTCGCGTCAGCTCCGGTGGTGTGAGCCACATAAGCCGCGCTCAGGGCGGTGGAATTGACCGATTGTTCCGGAATGCGCCAGCCGGAGGCAAAAACCGTGGAAGCGGAAAACACCAGGCCCAGGGCAAGGGGCACAACTCTTTTGCTCATCATCTTCTCCGTTTCCGGAAAATCCGGCAAGATCGGCCCACCAAGGCTCCCAGCCGAGCCATGGCCGGACAGGCGATGCACCGGTTGGGGGAATTTTCTGCCAGAATGGCGCCCCGGTCCTTTTCCCGCAGGGTGCGATCGGTCAGTGGCTGCTTCAGAGCCATGTCCACCGCGGGACGATCGGGAAAGCGGTCAGCCGCCTGGTCGAGCAGATGGTTCAGGGTTTCCGGGCAGGGGCGGACAGATGCCATTGAGCAGGGACTCCTGTGCTCACAGGAAACGATTTCGACTGATGCCGATTTTTCGTGTAGTGGCGATTGGTTCTTGAGCAGTGCCGATTTGTTTATTGTGGATATTCCAGGAAGTCAAGAACGATTTCGTCTGCTGTCTGTGAGTGGCTGTGAGTGGCAAAGGGACGGAGTTAGTTTAATAGTTTATTGACCTATTTGACTCGATTGGATAGGGTTAGATCCCTAAGAGATTGTAAAATAATTACTGTTACATCTGATGCTTATGTGCTATGCTTGGCGCATGGACACTTCTCAAATTGTACAGAGGTACAATCTTATTGAGTGGGCGCTTGACGAACGCCTTCGACGTCTGGTTGCCGCTTCCGAGGCCAAAGTTCTCGGCTATGGCAGGATCACCATTGTAGCTGAAGCTACCGAGTCTCTCGTCGGGCAATACACGCTGGTCTGAAAGAACTTGAGTTGAACCAGTCTGAAGACGCCGCTACAAGTCCCCGTATTAGGCGTCCAGGAGCAGGCAGAAAAAGCATTGCCGAAACCGACCAAACACTAAAGACCGATCTTGAGCTTTTGGTTGACCCTGTCACCCGTGGCGACCCCGCAAGTGGCGATGAAGTACACCGGCCAGCGCTCGTTCAAGCACTGAGGTTTCTCCCTTTTTCTTCGAGTAGTTTATCACCAACACGTCCACGGCGCCTGCCGCGGGCGTGTTCTTTTTTGGTGCGCCTGCGATGAAGAGGCAGAGCTTTTTCTCGCACCCCCCCTTTCACCTTTCCTTCTCCCGGTTTTTTCAGCCGCTGGAATCGATGCCCCCGCGTGCATATTCCCGATTCGGGGTAGCTGGCATTCAAGCCGTGGCCGTGGTGAGCGGGAAAAGTGCGGCGAGGAAACCGATAGGGTTAAGTCGGAAGGCTAACCGAGGCTTGCCGTTTCAATTGAGACTCTCCATATCGGATACCGGGTTTTTGGAGGAGAGAGTTGCGTTTTGCGGTTGACAGCTTCTTTCGCGGCTGATTATAGATGTCTATCCAACCGAAATCGGAAAGGAATTGAATGGTCTTGAGTGGCTGTCTCCCGATTTTTAGCCCGGTCTGAAAAGCGATTTCTTATCACCATCACCTACGGAGGAGCAGAGCAAGTGATGAAATTCCGGTGCAATCTTGTGGCTGTCTCTCTGGCGTTTTTTGGCATTTCTATAATTGCCGGCATTTGTCCGGGTGTGACTTATGCGGAAGACGAAGTGGTATACAGGCCAAATGACGACGTGCTGTTTACCATGACGGATTCGCAGGCGCGGGTATTAATAGGATCAATGGATACCGTCACATTTCCCCCTACCAGCCCCAATTATACTGAGGTCCAATGTAACTACCAAGTAAATCCTGATAGTGTGACCTGGGAATGGCGCACTGAGAGCACCGGCCATGATAATTATACTTATGCTCCTGATCTTTTTCGTGTAAATGTAAGCTCGATAGGCGAGGTTTTCGTTATAAGTGGGTACCAAGGCGGGGGTTATAGAGTATGTGTATGCCCATCCGATAAATCGTGCGGTCAACCGGGAGACAATTCTTGTTCCGGTGCAGCCGTGCCTTATGTGTTTCTGTACGACAAAAACAAAGCAGTTTCCGTGGCCAATGCCTTCTACGTTCTCAAGGGATATGCCGAAGGCTACAAACCCGGAGATGAAACGGCTTTGTTGGCTGATTTCCAGACGAAGGCTAAAGCATGGCGGGCCTTGGCTGTTAAACCGGCCCTGTCCGAAGATGTGGAGAAATGCCGGGTTATGGCGGAGGATGCCCTCCGGAACAAGAATTTCGAAAAGGCCGTCCAGTACTATGAAAAGGGCTTGGCGATCGAGCCTCTCTGGCCCCAGGGGCAGTTCAATGCCGCTTTGCTCGAAGGGGAGTTGCACGCCTACCGAATGGCCGCGTTTCATATGAAGCGTTACCTGCTGCTTGTCCCGGATGCGCCTAACGCCAGGGCGGCGCAGGAGAGGATATGGCTCTGGGAGGAAAAGGCTAAGGAGGAGCAGGGCAAGTGATGAGATTCCGGTGGATTTTTATGAGGCGGGGCTCCTTGCGTTTGGGTGCAATTTCGTGTTTGTCGTTAGCACTTTCCATCCTGACAATATTTACCAGTATTCAACCAGGGTTGGCCTATAATCCAAACGATCCGATTAGAGATGAAGTAATTTATAAGCCGAATGACGAAGTGCTATTGACGATGTCGAATTCGCAAGCCCGCCAAATAATAGAGTCCTATGAAAATCGCCGCCTCCCGATTCCGCCTGGTTTTACTAGTTATACATATAATGACACTCTATTTACTAATATCGAAATAAGTCCTGATAAAATAAGTTGGAATGAAAAATACCCGACTCTTTATTGGGCTTCTACCGCATATTTTAAATCGATGAGCCCGAGAGTTCAGAAAAGTCATAGCTGTGGAACTTTCGATGTGCTTCTGTGCGAAGATGCCCCTTTGTACCAGGGTTGTGTTGAGCAGGTGGAACATGGAAGCCAAAATTCTACTCTTGCAACCGTTTACTTTTGGGAGTCTCTCAACAAAGATGAAGCGGTCTCTTTGGCCAATGCTTTCTACGTCCTCAAGCGGTATTCCGAAGGCTACAAACCAGAAGATGCTGTCGCTTCGATTGCTGATTTTCAGGCGAAGGCGAAGGCATGGCGGGCCTTGGCTGTTAAACCGGCCCTGTCCGAAGATGTGGAGAAATGCCGGGTTATGGCGGAAGATGCCCTCCGGAACAAGAATTTCGAAAAGGCCGTCCAGTACTATGAAAAGGGCTTGGCGATCGAGCCTCTCTGGCCCCAGGGGCAGTTCAATGCCGCTTT
>JAJYKH010000374.1 GCA_021788685.1 Deltaproteobacteria bacterium
CTGCTTCGGCCGCCTGCTTCGGGCCGCCGGCCAGGCTCCCTCCCGGCAGGCAGCGGAGGAGCTCCTCGAGCTCTCCGAGGAGGGCTGGCGGGAGAGCCTGGGTTTCCCTCGCCCGCCGGAGGACCTCGCCTGGGTCCGGGAGTGCCTGCCCGAGGACCCCGGGGGCGAGGAAGGGCCGCCCCCCGGCCGGGACGCCGGCGATGAGCTGGTGGCCGCCCTGGAGGCGGGGCTGCCGGCCACCAATATCCTGGTGCTCCTCGCCGAGGCCGTTGACAAGCGCAAGAGCTTGTATAAGTATATCGACAAACGGGGGGCGGTCCTCGATCTGGCCGTGGATGCGGGCAGCTCGTCGGCGGCCCGCAAGGACCAGGAAGCGGTGCTCCGGGAGCTGGCGGAAAAAACCTTCGCCGCCCTCGGCAAGAAGATCGAGCCGCGGGCCTTGCCGGTTCTCCTCGACCGGGTGGGCTTCCACCCGGTGGCGGTGGTGATGGAGAGCGAGAAGCTCGCCTTGCACGCGGGCGAGGCCGCCACCGTGACCCTCGCCGACCTCGACCTCCTCGTTGGCCGCACCCGGGAAGAGGCGCTCTACGAGCTGACGGAGGCGGTGGGCAACCGGGACTTGGCGGCGGCCCTGGTCAGCCTCGCCCGGCTCCGGGAAGGGCAGATCCATGCGCTGGTGATCGTCGCCGGGCTCCGCAATTTCTGTAAAAAATTGCTGCTGGCCCGCGCCCTCCAGGACCGGGGGGAGCCGGCCTACAGCCGCGGGATGGCCTTTCCGGCCTTTCAGAAGGGCTATCTGCCGCAGGTGAAGGAAAGCGGCGAGTGGCCCCCGCTTCTGGCCGGCCACCCGTTTGTGATCTACAAGACGTTCCGGCAGGCGGAGGGCTTTACCGCCGCCGCCCTCAGGCAGGCGCTGGCATTGCTGCTGGCCGCCGAATACCGGCTGAAGAGCTCCCGTCTGCCCGAGCCGCTGGTGCTTCAATCTCTCATGCTGCAGCTTTTTCTGGATTCTGACACGGCCTTTTAGGGGGGCTCCATGAACGGACAACTGGGCAGCCGCTGGCGCGCATTGCTTGGAATTTTTGTTTCGCTTCTTCTGTTGGCGGGTTGTGCTGCCCCTCCGCCCCTTTACCTGCAGCCAGGCCGCGGGCTGGCCAACCCGGCGATGAGCAATCGCCCCCTGGTGCAGCTCGAGCCCTTCGCCGAGGACTTCGGGACCGAGAAGATCGTCGGGGGCCATTTTTTCCAGGCCCAGCGTCAAGAGCTGAGGGTCAAGGATAAGGAGATCGCCACCACCCTGCGGCGGATGATCGCGCAGCAGCTCGCTAAACGGCATATCCCCTTCACCTATGGTGAGCAATGGAATGGGACGATCAGCGGCCTCGACCGCATCGAGCCGCCCGTGCGGCTGGTGGTGGACGGCGGCATTTCCCGCGTCTGGCTCGAGGTCAAGAGCGGGATCACTTACAGCGATTACAGCATCGGGATGGATGTCAGCTGCCGTCAGGGGATCGTTCCGGAGCAGAAAGTGGTCAGCCGGACGGTGCACATCTCCGAAGACATGATTAAATTCTCTTCCCAACCGGAGGAGATGGAGAAAATGCTCGACCAGAGCCTCGCCGAAGCGGCCCGGCAGATCGCCACCACCATCGCCGAAAAAGTCGGTATGGGCGCCGGCAGCTGATCACAAATCTTTCCGGGGAGTTGGATGCAGCGATGAGCTTGTCGCGCCGGGACAGCGAAGGGTGGGTCATCACCGAGCAGCAGCAAAAGGTTGAAGAGCCTCCCCTCTACAGGGTAATCTTGCACAACGACGATTATACCACGATGGATTTCGTGGTTATGGTCCTGGAAACCATTTTCCACCGGACCACCGTCGAGGCGACGCAGATCATGCTCGATGTCCACCAGCGGGGGGTGGGCACCGCCGGCATCTATCCCCGCGATCTCGCCGAGACCAAAACCGCCATGGTCTTCGACCTGGCGCGCAAGAACGATTTTCCGCTCAAATGTTCCATTGAACGGGCCTGACCGCCCAAGGAGAGTCCAGCCGTATCATGATCAATCAGAAATTGGAACTGGCGCTGGTGATGGCGATCCGCGAAGCCAAAAGCCACCGGCACGAGCACGTCACCGTCGAGCATATCCTCTACGGGCTGCTCCATGACGAGCTCGCCACCGAGATCATCAACCGGTGCGGCGGCAGCAAGGACTCCCTCAAGAAGAAGCTGGAGGAGTTCTTCGCCACCAACCTCCCGACTCTCAAGGAAGAATCGGCCCACGATCCGACCCAGACCATCGGCTTCAACCGGGTGCTGCAGCGGGCCATTGCCCACGTCCAGAGCTGCGGCAAGAAGGAGGTGGACTCGGGTGACGTGCTGGTGGCCATTTTCGCCGAGCCCGATTCCTTTGCCGCCTATTTTCTGCAGACCGAGGGGCTTTCCCGCCTCAATGTGGTGGAGTGCATCTCCCATGGCATGCCCAAGCCGGCCATGGGGGGCGGCGCCGAGCCCCAGGGGGACCAGAAGCAGAAGAGCAAGACCGAGACCGCCCTCGACAAGTACACGGTGAACTTTACGGAGCGGGCCGCCGAGGGTCGGATCGATCCCCTTATCGGCCGCGACCGCGAGCTGGACCGGATGATGCAGATCCTCTGCCGGCGGCGCAAGAACAACCCGCTCCTGGTGGGCGAGCCGGGCGTCGGCAAGACCGCGATCGCCGAAGGGCTGGCGCTCCGCATCCACGACGGGGAGGTCCCTGATCTCCTGGAGGATGTGGAGATCCGGCTCCTCGACATGGGGGCGCTCATCTCCGGCACCAAGTACCGCGGCGACTTCGAAGAGCGGCTCAAGGGGGTCATCACCGCCGTGGAAAAGCACCCCAACATCATCCTCTTCATCGACGAGATGCACACCATCATCGGGGCCGGCGCCACCAGCGGCGGCAGCATGGATGCCTCGAACCTCCTCAAGCCGGCGCTCCAGGCGGGGACCCTGCGCTGCATCGGCTCCACCACCTATGACGAGTACAAGAACTA
>JAJYKH010000375.1 GCA_021788685.1 Deltaproteobacteria bacterium
GGCGGTGGCCCGCCTCTCCATCGACGCCTGACAGCAGGGTAAGCGGTCACAGGGCACCCCATCTCCTTTGTCAGAGGCCTGTTCGCGGAGCACCAGTCCAGCTCGCAGGCCTCTTTCGCGGATCTGGGGCACCCTGCGACCGCTTACAAAACCAGGAATGGATTGATCCCCGGGGGCTTTTACCCCGTGATCGGTTACACAGCAGGGGCCCCTTTCTGCCTGGGCGCACGACAGCCGGCACCGGCAATCCAGCTTGAATCGGCCAATGATGACAGATTCGCAAATAGTCGTCACCCCGGCGTAGGCCGGGGTCCGGTTCCATTCCAACCTGCCGGAAACACCGGATGACTCGCTGTGCTCGCCCTGCGGGCCGCCCCTTCGGGCGTTCAAGCGCAAGCGCTTGCCCGGCCTGCGCCGGAATGACGGTCAAACGATTCCGGTTTTTGCGGGGATGGCCTACTTCTCCGGCACTCCGAGCTTCTTCAGGATGAGCCCCATGGGGCAGAACTTGGTGAGGCCGAACTGGAACAGGTTGGCGCCCACGAAGGCGGTGAACAGGTACCAGTACGGGTTGACCCAGTGGCCGAGGGCCAGGCTGCCGAGGATGAAGGTCCCGGCAATGGTGTGAATCCAGTCGTTGATGACCATGATCGTGATCCTTTCGTCAGAGAAAAAAGTGCGAGGGACAAGATCCAGGGGGCGAGCGGAGCATCTGGCGCCTGCCCGGCCTTGTCTCTTGGGTTTTTCAGTTTCGCGTCATTACGCGCCAGTCTGTGAAGCCGCTGAACAGGGCGGCAGAGGGCCGGTACAGACAGTCCTCATTTTTCAACCCCTTCCGTCGCTTGACCTCGTTTCCGTCCGGAGACTACCCTGGGAATAACGGTTTTCAACCAGGAGGGCGCAATCGAGGGGAAAGGAGGTTTTTCTTGGGCTCGCAGCTCTGGCTGTTGCCGCTCGGCTTTCTGATCGGCGCCTTCGGGACCCTCATCGGGGCGGGGGGCGGGTTCGTCCTCATGCCCCTCCTGCTCCTGTTTTATTCTGACCAGAGGCCGGAGATCCTGACCAGCATCTCGCTGGCGGTCACCTTCTTCAATGCCCTTTCCGGCTCCGCCGCCTACGCGCGCATGCGGCGCATCGACTACCGGTCGGGCCTCATGTTCGCCGCCGCCACCATCCCGGGGGCGGTCTTCGGGGCGCTCCACACCGCGAGCGTCCACCGGCGGGTGTTCGACCTCATTTTCGGGGTGGTGCTGCTGGCGGTGTCCGTCTACCTCTTCTGGCAGCCCGCGTTCAGAAGAAAAAGGCCGCGGGGCTGGAGCGGCCGGTTTTCCCTCACCCGGACTGTCACGACTGCGGACGGGGAAACGTTCACCTATTCCTTCAATGCCGCCCTGGGGCTCGGCTTGAGCCTGGCGGTGGGGTACTTCTCAAGCTTCCTGGGCATCGGCGGCGGCATCATCCATGTGCCGATCATGGCCCGGCTCCTCGATTTTCCCGTGCACGTGGCCACCGCCACCTCCCACTTCGTCCTGGCCATCATGACTCTCGTCGGCACCCTGGTGCACGTGGCCATGGGAAACTTTCGCCACTCCTTCACCCAGGTCCTCCTGCTCGCGGCCGGGGTACTGGCTGGTGCCCAGCTGGGAGCGGTCCTCTCCAACCACGTCAGGGGCCGCTGGATCATCCGCGGGCTGGCCACGGCCCTGGCCTTCGTGGGGGTCCGCATCCTCGCGGCGGCCATCGGGGGCGGGGCCGGTTAGGACGGGGCCGGCCCCCCCGCAGCTGCCGGCGGGGCGTGGTGATGCCGCCGCAGCACGTAGTAGAGGACCGGCACCGCCATGCGGCTGATGAGCAGCGAGGCGATCTCCCCGAACATCAACGAAATGGCGAGCCCCTGGAAGATGGGGTCGGCCAGGATGACCGAGGCGCCCACCACCACCGCCAGGGCGGTGAGCAGCATGGGCCGGAAGCGGATGGCGCCGGCCTCCACCACCGCGTCGGCCAGGGGCTGCCCGTGGCTGAGCCGCAGCTCGATGAAATCCACCAGGATGATGGAGTTCCGGACCACGATCCCGGCCCCCGCCATGAAGCCGATCATGGAGGTGGCGGTGAAGAAGGCGCCCAGTGCCCAGTGCGCGGGCAGGATGCCGATGAGCGAAAAGGGGATGGCCGCCATCACCACCAGGGGGATGAAGTAGTCTTTGAACCAGCCCACCATGAGCATGTAGATGAGGACCATCACCGCGCAGAAGGCGAGCCCAAGGTCGCGGAACACCTCCAGGGTGATGTGCCACTCCCCGTCCCACTTGATCGCCGGCTGCCGCTCCGTGAAGGGCTGCTTCAGGTTGTAGATCTCGATGGCCTTGCGGTCGCCGCCGTACTGCCGGCCGTCCAGCCCGGCGAGCGTCTTGTTCATGGCGAAGATGGCGTAGACCGGGCTCTCGGCGGCCCCGGCCACGTCGCCGGTCACGTAGATCACCGGCTTGAGATTCTTGCGGTAGAGGGGCTGGTCGACCGGGGCCTCCTTGACCTGCACCAGCTCGCGGAGCGGCACCAGCGGCCCCCGGTGATCCAGGCCGGAGCGGAGCTGCAGGTTGAGCACGGAATCGATCCGGGCCCGGTCGGCCTTGGGCAGCTCCAGGAGGACATCGATCTGCTCCTTGTCGCGGGGCCGGTGGAAGAGGTCGATGTCCGCGCCCCGGACCGCCGTGTCGATGGTCTCTTCGATCTCCCCCTCGGAAATGCCATTCAGGGCGGCCTTTTCCTTGTCCACGGTGATCACCGTTTTTTGCCGCTCCGCCTCCCGGTACCAGTCCACGTCGACCACCCCCGGGGTGGAGGCGAAGATCTGCTTCACCTTGGTGGCGAGCTTCACCCGCTCGGCATTGGTGGGGCCGTAAATCTCCGCTACCAGGGTCTGGAGCACCGGCGGCCCGGGCGGCACCTCGGCCACGACCACCGCCGCCCCGTATTTCCTGGCGATCGCCGCCACCCGGGGCCGGACCCGCTTGGCGATGTCGTGGCTCTGGGC
>JAJYKH010000376.1 GCA_021788685.1 Deltaproteobacteria bacterium
GCCACCGCCGAGTCCTGCACCGGCGGCCTGATCGGCCACGCCATCACCCGGGTCCCGGGCAGCTCCGCTTATTACCTGGGCGGGGCGGTGACCTACAGCAACGGCCTCAAGGAGCAGCTGCTGGGGGTCGCCCCGGAGACCCTCCGCCGCCACGGGGCGGTGAGCGGAGAAACGGCGCGGGCCATGGCCGAGGGCTGCCGCCGGCTCACCGGGGCCGATTATGCGCTGGCGGTCACCGGCATCGCCGGGCCGGGTGGCGGGTCCCCCGAGAAGCCGGTGGGGACCGTCTGGTTCGGCCTGGCCGCTCCGGGGGAAGAGGCCCGCGGCTTTCACCGCCTCTTCCGCGGCAGCCGCGCCGAGATCCAGGCCATCGCCGGCGCCACCGCCCTCGATCTGCTCCGCCGCGTCCTCCTCAACAAGACACTGGATTTTCACGTCAAAGCACGATAAAAGAGTAAAGCCGGAACCTGAGGGCGGCACGGGTGCCGTCCCAACCAGAGGGAGACCAGCGCGTATGAGCATCGCCGAGGGGAAAGCGAAGACACTGAGTACGGCCATCGATCAGATCCACAAGCAGTTCGGCAAGGGATCGATCATGCGCCTGGGCGAACGTGGCGTCGAGGCGATGCCGGTCATTCCCACCGGCACCTTGAGCCTGGACATCGCCACCGGGGTGGGCGGGGTGCCCCGGGGCCGGATCACCGAGATCTACGGCCCGGAATCCTCGGGCAAGACCACCCTGGCCCTCCACGTCATCGCCGAGGCCCAGAAGCGGGGCGGGGCGGCCGCCTTCATCGACGCCGAGCACGCCCTGGACATCACCTATGCGGGCCGTTTGGGGGTCAACGTCGATGACCTCCTCGTCTCCCAGCCCGACTACGGCGAGCAGGCCCTGGAGATTGCCGAGATCCTCATCCGGAGCGGGGCGATCGACGTCATCGTGGTCGACTCGGTGGCGGCCTTGGTGCCCAAGGCGGAAATCGACGGCAACATCGGCGATTCCCACGTGGGTCTCCAGGCGCGGCTCATGTCGCAGACCATGCGCAAGCTCACCGGCACCCTCAACCGCACCAGTACCGCCCTCATCTTCATCAACCAGATCCGGATGAAGATCGGGGTGATGTTCGGCAACCCCGAGACCACCACCGGCGGCAACGCCCTCAAGTTCTACAGCTCGCTGCGGCTCGACATCCGCAAGCTGGCCCCCATCAAGGACGGCCAGGATCTGATCGGCAACCGCGCCCGGGTGAAGGTGGTCAAGAACAAGGTGGCGCCGCCTTTCAAGGAGGCGGAGTTCGACGTGGTCTTCGGGGAGGGGATCTCCAAGGTTGGCGACCTGCTCGACCTGGCGGTCGCCCAGGAGATCGTCGAGAAGAGCGGCGCCTGGTTCTCCTACAACGGGGAGCGGATCGGCCAGGGGCGGGAGAACGCCAAGACCTTCCTCAAGGAGCACCCGGAGCTGGCGGCCGAGATCGACCGGAAGGTGCGGCTGGGCTTCGGATTGCCGGTGGAGGAGTCTGGGGCGCCGGCGAACTGAGCCCGAAACGGTCTTTTCGCCCGATTGCTGCGTTGCTTGGTTGCCGCAAAATGCTCCCGTACGGGGTACGCTCCGCTTTTGCGGCTCCCGCGCGCCTTGCACTCGAACGAAATCCTCGTTCCTGGTGCCTCTCCGCCTGGCCGCCTTCAGGCTAACTAAGGGCTGATTCCTGCTGGAATCAAGCCCCCCTTTTTTTCTGACTTGCCCCCGGGCAAGTCCTTTTTTTGGAACAACGACATGACCGGAAACGAGATTCGTAGCAGATTCCTCCAATTCTTCGCCGAGCGCGGGCACACGGTGGTGGACAGCTCGGCCCTGGTGCCCCAGGACGACCCCACCCTCCTCTTCACCAACGCCGGGATGGTGCAGTTCAAAAAGGTGTTCATGGGTGAGGAGCAGCGGCCCTACGTGCGGGCGACGACCGCCCAGCGGTGCGTCCGGGCCGGCGGCAAGCACAACGATCTGGAAAACGTGGGCCACACCGCCCGCCATCACACCTTTTTCGAGATGCTCGGCAACTTCTCCTTCGGCGACTACTTCAAGGAGGAGGCCATCCGCTTCGCCTGGGAATTCCTGACCGGCGTCCTCGGCCTGCCCAAGGAAAAGCTGTGGGTTTCGGTCTTCGAGGAAGATGACGAGGCGTACGGCCTCTGGGAGAAGATCGAGGATCTGTCCCCGGGCCATATCATCCGTCTGGGAGAAAAGGACAACTTCTGGGCCATGGGCGATACCGGTCCCTGCGGCCCCTGCTCGGAGATCCTCATCGACCAGGGGCCGGCGGTGGGCTGCGGGCGGCCGGGCTGCAAGGCGGGCTGCGACTGCGACCGGTACCTGGAGCTCTGGAACCTGGTGTTCATGCAGTTCAACCGGGCGGCCGACGGCACCCTGACGCCGCTTCCCAAACCGAGCATCGATACCGGCATGGGGCTGGAGCGGATCGCCGCCGTAGTCCAGGGGAAGCACAGCAACTACGACTCGGACCTCTTCAGCGGCTTGCTGGGCACCATCGGCACGGTGACCGGGAACGTGTACGGCAAGGACCGCAAGATCGATACCGCCATGCGGGTGATCGCCGACCACAGCCGGGCCACCGCCTTCCTGGTGGCTGACGGGGTCCTGCCCTCGAACGAGGGACGGGGTTACGTGCTCCGGCGGATCATGCGGCGGGCCATCCGCTTCGGGCGGGTGCTCGGCATGGACCGCCCCTTTCTCGCGGCGGTCACCGGGGCCGTGGTGGAGGAGATGGCGGCGGCCTATTCCCACCTGCGGGAGGCTTCCCAGCTCCTCGCCCAAGTGGTGCAGCACGAGGAGGAACGGTTCCTGGAAACCCTGGACCACGGGCTTTCCCGCCTCCAGGAGGAAATCGCGCGGCTCAAGGCAGCGGGGGAGCCTGCCGTCTCCGGGGAATTCATCTTCAAGCTCTACGACACCTATGGCTTTCCGGTGGACATCGTCCGCGACGTGGCCCTGGACGAGGGGTTGGTGGTGGACCAG
>JAJYKH010000377.1 GCA_021788685.1 Deltaproteobacteria bacterium
TCCTCCTCGATGAGCCCTTCTCCGCCCTGGACGCCCCCCTGCGCCAGCGGATGCGGTTGGAGCTGCTCGAAATCCGGAAGCGGTTCGCGGTGCCCCTGGTGGTGATCACCCACGACCCGGCCGACGTGGAGGTCTTCGGCGACACCCTGGTGCTCTTCGAGCACGGCCGGGTGGCCGAGGTGAAGCAACGGGAGGGCTTGCCCGGGCGGTGGGGCCGGAAAGTCTGCCACCTGGCCCGGTGGAAGGACGCGGTGCATGGCCGGGAAGCATCTGCCGGTTGACCCCGCCCGTAAAAGAATTGGAGGCATTGATTGTGGCGATCATCGACAGCACCTTGCGCGAGGGATTGCAGGCAGTGGGGATCAGCTTTTCGCCCGCCGCGAAGGCGGCCATCGCGGGCGAGCTCCTGGCCATCGGCATCGAGGAGATCGAGATCGGCATCGCCAGCCGCCGGGAGGAGGAGCTGGCCTCCCTGGTGCAGGCGATCCGGGCAACACCCGGCCCCAAGGGCCGCTTGGCCCTTTGGTCCCGCTGCCGGGAAGAGGACATCGCAGTAGCGGCCAATCTCGACATTGACGTCCTCTCCCTGTCCATCCCGGTCACCGACCGGCTGCTCGCCAGCAAGATGGGCTGCTCCCGGAGCGGGGCGCTGGCCTTGGCGGAGCGGTCGGTGCGCCAGGCCAGGCGTTCTTTTGCGTACGTCTCCGTGGGGCTCGAGGATGCCACCCGGGCCGAGCCGGAATTTCTGGACCAGATGATCGCCTGCATCGCCCGGGCCGGCGCCGCCCGGGTGCGGCTGGCCGACACCGTTGGCCATGGCTCTCCCGGCTCGATCGGCCGGCTGGTGGCGCGGGTCCGGGAACGGAGCGGATTGGCCGTGGGCTTCCACGGCCACAACGACTTTGGCATGGCCAGTGCCAATGCCGTCGCCGCCCTCGATGCCGGGGCCGAATGGGTCGACGCCACGGTGCTGGGTCTCGGGGAAAGGGCCGGCAACGCCCGTCTGGAGGAGGTAGCCGCCTACCTGGCCCTCCGGCAGGAGCGGGGCGCGTACGACTTGGTCCGGCTGCGCGCCCTCTGCCATCGGGTGGCCAGGATGGCCGGCCGAGAGGTGGCGCCACAGCAGCCGGTGATCGGGGAGGAGATCTTCGCCTGCGAGACCGGCCTCCATCTGGTGGGGCTGCTCGAAGATCCGGCCAGCTACGAGCCTTTTGCCCCGGCCACGGTGGGCGGCCGGCGCCGTCTCTATTTCGGCGCCAAAAGCGGCCGGCGGGCGGTGGAGCGCGCCCTGGGCGCGGCCGGGGTCAGTCTCTCGGCAAGTGGCCTGGAGCAGGTGGTGCGCTCCCTCCGGCACGGGGCCGGCCTCGGCCGTCCTCCCTTGCCCGCGGCCGATCTGCCGGAGTTTGCCCGGCGGGTGACGGCTTGATCATCGGCCCCCTTGGATGCCCTATCCCTCCGCGAGTGTCCGTTCAAGTCGTGGTGGTGATGGTCATGGCTGTTCTTTCGAGTCAGCTGGGACAAGGGCGCGGCTGCCAGGTTGTTGTAGCCCCCAGCCCCTGGCGCACCCAATCCTCGAAATCGCCGATGCCGCCGTACCGCCGGGCGGGCTTCATTGTCTTCGGCCCAGGCGGGCAGCCACGAAGTTACGGACCTCTTCCGCGGTACGGAGGATGATCGCCAGCTCCGCCTCGGAAGGCGGCTTCCGGCGGTAGGTCGCGAGGTCGCAGATCTCCTGGAAGCCGTCGAGGAAGAGGAGCCGCTCCCTGAGGCCGGGGTCGAGAGGAAGATGGCGCTCCACCGAGCGGACCATGTCCAGCATGGTGTGGTTGTCGGCCAGGTCGCCGTGGAACATGAGCAGGGCCATGAGGTGCTTTTCGATGGCCATGGCGGCAAGGTTGTACAGGATCTCCGGGGTGAAGACCTCCCGCCGCTTCACGGCGGCGTGCACCGCCGTGCCGAGGTAGTCGTCGCCTTCCTTCAGGAACCGCCGCCAATCGTCGAGTTGGGCGAGCTGCATGGTTGTTCGCCTGCTGGTGATGCTGTGCGTTTATCGGGCGGGACAAGTGGACGCCCGCCATTTCCCTCAATCCGCCAGCCGCTGCCGGAGGCAGACGAGGGCGGTCCCCTGCCAGCCGAGCCGTCGGTAGAACCCAAGGCCCGGCTGGTTGTCGCGGTCGGCCAGGAGCTGCAGGCGGGTGATCCCCTGCCCCCTGGCCCAATCCGCCAGGGCAGCGAGCAGGCGCCGGCCGATACCCTGGCCGCGCCACGCCGGCTCCACGATCACGTCTCCACCAGCAGGGAAAAATTACCCTCGGCCGTGGAGATGGTGGTCTGGCCGGTGCACATGCCGATCACCCGCCCCGCCGCCTCCGCCGCAAGGACGCAGGCCGAGGGGGAAGCGAGCATCATGGCCAGGCCCCGCCGCTGCCGGGCCTCGTCCACCGCGAAATCGGCCTCGATGGCGAAGAGCTCCCCCAGGAGCGCCGCGAGCCGGTCGATGTCCGCGCGCACGGCGGGACGGATGGTCACCATGAATGACCTCAATGGAGAATGGACAATGGACAGCTGATAATGAAAAATCCGATGGAAGGGCCCAAAAATGCCCTCAGCCAATCAGGTACTTGGCCGCCGGCTCGCCATCTTCCAGGCCGTTCAGGATGGCGTCGATGGCCGCCTCGCTGTCCACGCCCTTGAACCACCAGTTCTCCGGCTGCACCACCATGATGGGACCGGATTCGCACTGCTTGAGGCAGGTGGTGGCGGTGACCAGGCAGTCGAGGCCGCGGTCGAGAATCTCCTCCTCCAGGTACTGGAGGAAGCCGCCGGTCTGCTTGTGGCAGATGCCCTTCTTGTCGCCGGCCACGCGGAAGCTCTGGCAGACGAGGATTTGTCGCTTGGGAATGGCCATGGGAAGGCTCCTTTGCTTGAGATACTATGTAGCAAACGCCAGATACGCAAAACGGGCCGCGGCTGTTAAGCTTGTTCTCCGAAAGTAGATGATCAATCCATAAGGAGACAAGC
>JAJYKH010000378.1 GCA_021788685.1 Deltaproteobacteria bacterium
CTCGAGGTGGACCTGGCCGCGGCCATCCGCCTCGCGGTCACCGGCCGGCGGGAGATCGTCCGGGACAACATCCGGGTGCAGACCAACGGCGCTACCGAGACCATCCGGCTGCGGGTCCTGCCCATCGAAGAGCCGGAGAATCTCTCCGGGCTGCTCCTGGTGATGTTCGAGCCCATGCCCGGCCCCCCGCCCGAGGCGACGGCCCGCGAGGCCGAGGAAGGCGGAGAGACCGGGACCAAGGTCGCTTATCTGGAGCAGGAGCTGCAGCGCACCCGGGAAAACCTCCAGACCGTGGTGGAGGAGCTGGAAAGCTCCAACGAGGAGCTGAAATCCACCAACGAGGAGTACCAGTCCGCCAACGAGGAGCTGCAGTCCACGAACGAGGAGCTGGAGAGCTCGCGGGAGGAGCTGCAGTCGCTGAACGAGGAGCTGGTCAACGTCAACGCCGAGCTGCAGGCCCGGGTGGAGGAGGCGGCCAACGCCTTCGAGGACATGCGCCACTTCCTGGACAGCCTGGAGATCCCCACCATTTTCCTGGACAACCAGATGCGGGTCCAGCGGTTCAGCAACAGCGCCACCCGCATCGTCTCCCTGATCGATTCCGACGTGGGCCGCCCCATCGAGCACCTGCACCAGCAATTGGAGTACCCCGACATGGTGCGGGACGCCCGCTACGTGGCCCAGACCCTCCGCTACCTGGAGAAGGAGGTCCGGACCCGGGACGGCCGCTGGTACCGGATGCGCATCATGCCCCATCGCAAGCCGAGCAACGTGCTCGAAGGGGTGGTCATCGTCTTCTTCGACATCCACGTAGAGAAGACCGCCGGCGCCGACCTGCTGGTCGCGAAAGAAAGTCTGGGGCAGTTCCAGGCCATCGTGGACACGGTGCGCGAGCCGCTCCTGCTGCTGAATCAAAATCTGGTGGTCACCATGGCCAACGGTTCCTTCTACCGCGCCTTCCGGGAGGAGCCGGAGCGGACCGTGGGCCGCCACCTCTACGAGCTGGGCGACCGCCAGTGGGACATCCCCCGGCTGCGGGCGCTGCTGGAGGAGATTCTGCCCGAGCAGGAGGCCTTTGACGATTTCGAGGTGGAACAGGAGTTCCCGGGCATCGGCCGCCACCGGATGCTGCTCAACGCCCGCCGCCTCCGGGGGGCGGAGGAGGGGCAGGAGCGGATCCTGCTCGCCATCGAGGACGTCACCGGCCGGCCGGGAAAGCCCCCGGAAGAACCTTAACCACGAGACCTGCTCAATGGAAAGGGAAGAACAGCAGCAGCTCCGCCGCCGGGCGGAGGAGAAGCTCGACCGGAAGATCGATCATTTGAAAGACAAGCTCGACGACGACAGCCTGCGGTTGCTCCACGAGCTCAAGGTCCACCAGATCGAGCTGGAGATGCAGAACGAGGAGCTGCGCCGCGTCCAGATCGAGCTGGAGCAGGCCAGGGACCGGTATGTTGACCTGTTCGACTCCTCCCCGGTGGGGCTCCTCACCTTGGACCGAAACGGCGTGGTCCTGGAGGCGAACCGCACCGCCGGCGAGCTGATCGGCAGGGAGCGGGACCATCTGCTCGGGGTGCCGCTTCGGGTCCGGGTGGAGGAGCGGGACAAGGAGCTTTTTGCCCAGTTTCTGGCCAGGTGCGGCCGGCAGCCGGGCGGGGATGCGATCGAGCTGGGGCTGCAGCGGCCGGAGGGGCCGGCCCTGGACGTCCGGATCGAATGCCAGACCACCGGCCCGGCCGAGCGGCCGGAGCACCGGCTGGCGCTCATCGACATCACGGAAAAGAAAAAGCTCGAAAAGCGGGAGATCCAAACCCAGAAGATCGAGTCCCTCGGGGTGATGGCCGGAGGCATCGCCCACGACTTCAACAACCTCCTCACCGCCATGCTCGGCAACATTTCGCTGGCCCGGATGTTCATGGACCATGGCACGCCGAGCGCGGAAAAGATGGAAATGGCCGAAAGGGCCGCCCTGCGGGCCCGGGACCTGACCCAGCGGCTGCTGACCTTCGCCCGGGGCGGGGAGCCGCTGAAGAAGCCGGTGGCGGTCGGCGAGCTGGTCCGGGAGGCGGCCGGGCTGCCGCTCAGGGGCGCGCCCCACCGGCTGGAATTCGACTTTCCCCCGCAGCTGTGGCCGGCGGCGGCCGACACCGGCCAGCTCGGGCAGGTGGTCCAGAACCTGGTGATCAACGCCATCCAGGCCATGCCCGGGGGCGGGGAGATCGAGATCTGGGGCCGCAACCTGGAGCTGGCGGCCGACAATGTCCTTGGGCTGCCGCCCGGCCGCTACGTCCGCATCGCCGTCCGCGACCAGGGACCGGGGATCGGACCGGAGGTCCTGGAGAAGATCTTCGATCCCTATTTCACCACGAAAAATGAGGGCAGCGGCCTGGGGCTCGCCGTCTCCCGCTCCATCGTCGAGCGGCACGGCGGTCGGCTCACCGTGGATTCCGCGCCGGGGCGGGGCGCCCGCTTCGAGATCTACCTGCCCGCGGCCGAAGCAGAGGCCCCCGCACCGGCCATGGAAGCGCCGGCCGCCATCGAGCCCGGCGAGGGCCGCGTTCTGGTCATGGATGACGAGGAGATGGTCCGTGAGGTCCTGGCCGAGCTGCTCCATGCCCTCGGCTATCAGGCGGTGACCGCCAGCGATGGGAAGGAGGCCTTGCGTCTTTACGAGGAGGCCCGGCGGGAAGGCCGGCCCTTCGTGGCGGTGATTCTCGATTTGGTGGTGCCGGGCGGCATGGGCGGCGAAGAAACGATGCAAAAGCTGCAGGAGCTCGACCCGGCGGTGAAGGCCATCGTTTCGAGCGGCTACAGCGACACCCCCGTCGGCCGGGATTACCGCCGGTACGGCTTCGCGGCCTCCCTGCCCAAGCCGTACAACCTGGGCCAGCTGTCGCAGGTCCTGCATGAGCTGCTGCCGGCCCCTGCCGAGCAGCCGGGGTGAAGGGAAAGGCCCCGGCTTGGCGATAGGGCCTATAGGACCTATAAGACCTATAGGACCTATAAAAAAACCCGGGGCA
>JAJYKH010000379.1 GCA_021788685.1 Deltaproteobacteria bacterium
GATCACCGACAGGGCGAAGCTCAACCCGGAGAGCAGGGCGAAAGTATCGCCCAGATTCCAGTAAAAGGTCCGGATCCGGTACAGCCCCAGGAGGACTCCCGCCCCGGCAAGGGAGATGAGGATGACCAGGAACTTCTGCCAGCTCAGGCGCTCCCTCCTGACCAGGCGCGCGAGCAGGAGGTTCCAGATGGGCGAGAGGTAGAAGAGCATGAGGGCCCGCACCACCGAGGTCTTGGTGAGGGCGAGGAAGAACAGCAGGTTGGTGAGTCCCCCGAAGAGCACCAGGAGGAAGGCCGGCCAGGCGGTGAACGGGCAGCGGCCCCGGCGGCAGGCCCGGATGAGGAAAGGAAGCGACGCCCCGCTGATGGCGAGAAAAACCAGGAAGGTGCTCCACAGCCCCTTCACTCCCAGCTTTTCCAGGACATTGAGGGGGTACCACACCAGTCCCCACAGGCTGGCCCCGGTCAGGGCGGAGAGGACCGCGATCAATTCGTAAGGGGGCATGTTTTAATGCAGTGACAAGTCACAAGTGACAAGTAACAAGAAACGCGGATGGCTCTCGCGCTTGCCACTCGTCACTTGCTGCTGATTTGAGAGAAGTATGCCGCCAGATTGGCGGCCGGATCGATCCTCGGCACCAGCAGCTCCTGCCGGGAGCTCATCACCACCATGGCGCCGGGGCCGTGGCCGGCGAGGACGCAGTTGGAATGGACCACCAGACCGATCACGACCCCGCCGCTCTTGTAGATGCGGCCGTAGCTGGCGTCGGCATCGATGATCGCCACGAAGTCCCCGAGCTTCAGGTCCTCCAGGCCGAACTCCCGGACGGTGGGAGCGTCGAAGAGCTGGATGTCGTAATCGCCGCTGTTGCTCTGGGGAGCCCCGATGCCCGAGCCCATGATCCGGGCGGGGACCTGGTGGGTGACCGGCACCTCCAACCGGCCGTCGGGAAGGGACTTGAGCCCCATCACCGCCAGAAGCGCCGGATCGAGATTGAGCACCTTCACCCCCGGGAAATCGGGGAGGCGCAGCCCGCAGCCGTACGCCTTGATCTGGATCTTGTCGCCGATCACCAGCTCCTCGAGCACCTCCGGCGGAAAATCGAGGAGCACGTGCTCGATGCCACCGTGCTTGCCGGTGACCCGGCCGGTCTTCCCTTTGGCCTCGCCGGAGACCACCTTGGCCACGTTGCCCACGCAGGAGAAGAGATTGAGAGCCCGGTTGGGGCCGGGCTGGCCCTGGTACTGGGTGAAGTTGCTGAGGCTCACCCCCGGTTCCACGTGGTCGGCAAACAGCCCGCAGGCCGGATCGCCGATCCGCAGGTTGTACGTGATGCCGCCCACCCCGGGATAGATGTCGGCGTGGCCCTCCGGGTCGATCCGGTACGGGTTGATCCCGCCGAGGGGCGAGGTGATCTCCCCGATGACGGACTGACAGACCAGCTGCTCCTGGTTGGTGCGGATCATTGTGGCCTCTTTAAGGCGGTAACGAATGACAAGTGACGGGTGACAAGTTGAGAGGCCGATCGCCTCTTCTGGTCACTTGTCACCTGTCACTCGTCACTGCTTCTAAACATTGAACCGGAAATGGATGCAGTCGCCGTCATGGACTTCGTACTCCTTGCCTTCCAGGCGGAGCAGCCCCTTTTCCTTGGCCCCCGCCTCCCCGCCGCAGGCGATGTAATCATCATAGGCGATCACTTCGGCGCGGATGAAGCCCTTTTCGAAGTCGGAGTGGATGGCCCCGGCCGCGCCGGGGGCCTTGGTCCCCTGCCGGATGGTCCAGGCCTTGGTCTCCTTTTCGCCAACGGTAAAGAAAGTGATGAGGCCCAAGAGCGCGTAGCCCGCCTTGATCAGGCGGTTGAGCCCCGATTCGGCCAGACCCATGTCGGCCAGGTACTCCTGGCGCTCATCCGGGGTGAGG
The DNA here is from genome assembly GCA_021788685.1 of Deltaproteobacteria bacterium. Taxonomy (GTDB): domain Bacteria; phylum Desulfobacterota; class Desulfobulbia; order Desulfobulbales; family UBA5123; genus JAJYKH01. The sequence continues at coordinate 1,924 of JAJYKH010000379.1, forward strand.
GTGCTCAGCTCCTCTTCGATGGCCCCGGAGATGATCACCACCGCCGCCCCTTCCTCAACGGCCGCGGCCGAGAGCTGCTCCACGTAGACATTGCCGGTGGTCACCTCCTCCTCTCCCACGTTGGCCACGTAGAGGACCGGCTTGGCGGAGAGCAGGCAAAGCTCCTTCATGAGCCTCTGGCCGGTCTCGTCCAGGGCGAGCGAGCGGGCAGGGCGGCCTTCGTCCAGGAGCCGCTGCAGCTCTTCGAGGACTGCCAGCTGGGCCCTCGCGGTCTTGTCGCCGGTCTTGGCCGAGCCGGCGGTCTTCTTCAGCCGTTTTTCCACGGTGTCGAGATCGGCCAGGATCAGCTCGGTGTTGATCACCTCCCGGTCCCGCAGGGGATCGACGCTGCCGGCCACGTGGATGATGTCGTCGTTTTCGAAGCAGCGCACCACGTGGGCGATGGCGTCCACCTGCCGGATGTGGCCCAGAAACTGGTTCCCCAGCCCCTCGCCCTTGCTGGCCCCCCGCACCAGGCCGGCGATGTCCACAAACTCCATCTGGGCGTTCACCTTATTGCGGGTATTGACCATGCGGGCCAGGATGTCCAGCCGGCGGTCCGGCACCGGCACCCGGCCGACGTTGGGCTCGATGGTGCAGAACGGATAGTTGGCCGACTCGATGCCGGCGCAGGTGAGGGCATTGAAGATGGTGGACTTGCCCACGTTGGGCAGGCCGACAATGCCGCAGCGGAAACCCATGGTGCTGCTCCTTGAGCTTGAAAATGGCGGGAAATCGGACCGATCCCCGGGGGGATCGATTATGAGCGGTCAGCCGTCAGCAACCACCGGATGAGAAGCTAGCTGCTTTCCGGCGGCTTCCTAGGGTTTGAAGGTGTTGCCTTTGCTGAAAGCTGACAGCTGATCGCTGACCGCTCTCAAACAGGCCCCTTTTTATACAGGGTTCTTGGCAAAGCGGCAAGGTTTGATTAAATGGGGGAGTCCCCGGCGTTTCCCCCGGCACACTGCCGCCGGAGGGGGGCACCCCTCGAAACCACGCGGCCAAGGAGAGCCCCATGGCGAAATCCTCGGCGCCGAGTCCGCTCGGCGA
>JAJYKH010000380.1 GCA_021788685.1 Deltaproteobacteria bacterium
CTCCCCTCCAACTTTTTTCCGGAGGACCCATGCCCCGCGCCATCTGGAAAGGGTCGATCACCTTCGGGCTGGTCAACGTGCCGGTGGCCCTCTATCCGGCCGAGAACCGCTCCGAGCTCCATTTTTCCCTGCTCGACCGCCGCAACAACGCCCACGTCCGCTACAGGCGGGTGAACGAGATCACCGGCGAGGAGGTCCCCTGGAGCGAGATCGTCAAGGCCTACGAGATCGAGGAGGGCGAGGCGGTCATCCTGGACGAGGACGACTTCAAGCGGGCGGAGGTGGAATCCACCCAGGCCGTGGAAATCGAGGACTTCGTGGACCTGGACGCCATCGGCTACGTCTATTTCGACAAGCCCTACTACCTGGTCCCGGGCAAGCGGGGGGAGAAGGGCTACGCCCTCCTGCGGGAAACCCTCCGCCGGACCGGCAAGGTGGGGATCGCCAAGGTGGTGATCCGGACCCGCCAGTACCTGGCGGCCCTCATCCCCGAGGGCGACGCCCTGGTGCTCGACCTGCTGCGCTTCCACCAGGAGCTGCGCTCGCCCGCCCAGCTGGAGCTGCCGGGCCGCGACCTGGCCCAGTACAACGTTTCCGACCGGGAGCTGGCCATGGCCGAAAAGCTGGTGGAGGCCATGAGCTCCGAATGGCAGCCTGGGAAGTACCACGACGACTACCGCGAGACGCTCATGAAGTGGATCGAGCGGAAGGCGAAGGAAGGGGCCGCCGCTCTGCCGTCCCCCGAGGAGCTGGCGGCCGCCCGGGCGCCCGGCGCGGAGGTCATCGACATCAGCGAGCTGCTCCGGAAGAGCGTCGAGCAGACCGCCCGGGAGCGCGGCCGGGAGGAGGCCGCCCCCCGGAAGTCCCGCCGCAAGGAGCCGGCAGAGGCCTGATCCGGCTAAGCGGTCACATGGCACCGCATCTCCTTTGTCAGAGGCCAGCTCGCAGGCCTCTTTCGCGGGCAGCAAGCTGCATAAGGCCCTCTAAGCCCTTCGGGCAAGAGGGCCTAAACTGCGGCACCCTGCGACGGCTTCCAATCAAGGAGATGGCAATGTAGTCGGGGATATTGCTCCCCTGTATTCCGCAAGAGAAGGTGACCCTTGCCACTGGCTGAGTACCGGCGCAGGCGCCGTTTCGGCCGCACCCCCGAGCCGGCGGGGGAACGGAACCGCGGCCCCGGCCGCCTGTACGCCATCCAGAAGCACGCGGCGACCCGCCTCCACTACGACCTCCGCCTGGAGCTCGACGGGGTGCTCAAGAGCTGGGCCGTGCCGAAGGGCCCCAGCCTCGACCCCGGGGAGAAGCGGCTTGCCGTGCACGTGGAGGACCACCCGGTCGAGTACGGCGGCTTCGAGGGCATCATCCCCGAGGGGGAGTACGGCGGCGGCACGGTGATGGTCTGGGACCGGGGGGAATGGGAGCCGCTGGGGGACCCCGGCCGCGCCTACCAGAAGGGGCACCTCTCGTTCCGGCTCGCCGGCCGGAAGCTGCGGGGCGAATGGACCCTCGCCCGCATGCACGGGGCGGCGGGGGGCGAGGAGGGGCAGAACTGGCTGCTGATCAAGAAACGGGACGAGGCCGCCCGGCCGGGGTCCGAGATCACCGAGGAAGAGCCGCTCAGTGCCGCCACCGGCCGGTCGATCGAGGAGATCGCCGGGGATGCCCACGCCCTCTGGCATTCGGGCCAGCCCGTCGACGGCCCCGTTCCCGCCCTCGAGGAGACCGCCCCGCCTGCAGAAAAACCAGCCCAACCTGACCCCGCCGTCCTGCCCGGCGCCCGTCCGGCCCCCATGCCGGAGACCATCGCCCCGCAGATGGCCACCCTGGTCACGGAGCCGCCCGCCGGGGGCCACTGGCTCCACGAGATCAAGTACGACGGGTACCGCATCCTCGCCCTGGTCCACGGAGGAAAGGTCCGGCTCCTCACCCGCCGGGGCAAGAATTGGACCGGCACCTTCGCCCCGGTGGCCGCGTCCCTTTCCCGGCTGCCGCTCGCGGACGCCGTGCTGGACGGCGAGGTGGCGGTGCTGCGGCCGGACGGCACCACGGACTTCCAGGCCCTCCAGAACGTGCTCGAAGGGCTCGGCGGCGGGGAGATGGTCTATTTCGTTTTCGATCTTCCCTGGTACGGGGGCTATGACCTGGCCGCGGTGCCTCTTGCGGCCCGCAAGCGGCTCCTCCGGGAGCTGCTCGCCGCGCTCGCCCCGGGCCATCCCACCCTGCGCTACAGCGACCATCTGGAGGGCAACGGCGACATCGTCTACGAGCAGGCCTGCCGGCTGGGGCTCGAAGGGATCGTCTCCAAGCGGGCGGACAGCGGCTACCTGCAGAAGCGCACCCGCAACTGGCTCAAGATCAAGTGCCTGGAGCGGCAGGAATTCGTGATCGGCGGCTACACGGAGCCGGGCGGCTCCCGCCACGGGTTCGGGGCCCTGCTCCTCGGCTACTACGAGGGGGAACGGCTCCGGTTCGCCGGACGGGTGGGCACCGGCTTCGACGAAAGAACGCTCGCCGCTCTCGCCCGCCGCCTGGCGGGTCTGGCCCGGCCGGAGCCGCCCTTTGCCGATCCCCCAACCGGACGCGAGGCCCGGGGGGTGCACTGGGTGGCCCCCGAGCTGGTGGCGGAGGTGGACTTCGCCGGCTGGACCGGGGACGGCGTGCTCCGCCAGCCCGCCTTCAAGGGGCTGCGGGAGGACAAGCCCCCCCGGGAGGTGATCCGCGAGCGGCCCCAGCCGGTGGAAGCGTCGGCCCCCGGGGCGGTTCCCCCGGCGGGCCAATCCGGCCGGATCGCGGGGGTGAAGCTCACCAACCCCGCCCGGGTCTTCTACCCCGGGGTGGGGATCACCAAGGACGAGCTGGCCCGCTTCTACGAGGAGATCGCCGGTTGGGTCCTGCCCCGGGTGGCGGGCCGGCCGCTCACCATGGTGCGCTGTCCCGAGGGGCAGGCCGGGGAGTGCTTCTACCAGAAGCACCTGAACGAGACGATGCCTCCGCTCAAGGGGATCGACATA
>JAJYKH010000381.1 GCA_021788685.1 Deltaproteobacteria bacterium
AGCGCGACCTGTCCAAGGCCGTCGACCTGCAGCTCCTGCTCACCGCCCTGGCGTTCAAGTACATCCTGACCGGGCAGGTGAGCCACGCCCATATCCCGGACGACCCCACCGTGGAAAGCGAGCGGCGGCAGATTTTCTTCGGCCGGGCCATCTCCATCCCGACCTTCTATGTCCGGAGGCAAACCAGGAACCGCTTTCTGGCCGACCTCCTGCAGGGCGTGGGGAGGGTGCGGGTCTCCAGGCGATATCCCGGCTATTACCGGGTGGATGCCGGCGAATACTGCCTGGCCCTGACGCGCAAGCTCCGGCGGGACGGGGCCGATCTGATCGAGGCCATGGGCCTGGCCGACACGGTCCACGATCTGGAGACGAGGCTCCGGGAGCCCGAGCGGGCGGTGGGCTCCCGGCTCACCCGCGCCATCCTGGACGAAACGGCGAAAAAGTCGCCGCTCCAGCTGAACGGCCGCCGGTTCAACGAAGCGGCGGAGCGTTATTACCGTAAGACCCTGCGGCGGCACCATCTGGAGGAGGCCCTGGCCATCGTGGCCGAGGACCTGGAGGGGCTGGACCGGCAGGAGGCCTACCGGCAGATCCTGCAGGCGCTCCTGCCCGGCTCCGCCTCCGCTTCCTCCTTCCTGGCCGCCCACCGGCAGGCGCTGCTCACCGATGGCCTCGATGCCGGGACCCTCGGCCGGCTGATCCGGCTGCTGCTCCTCGCCATCCATCGGGAATCCCGGCGGGCCGACGGCAAGATCAGGCTGATGGCGTGAAGATCGAAAATCGCAGGTATCGTGGTCAGCGGCCACGTCATTCCCAAACAATTGAGAACATCACATGCTCCACCAATATATCGACCGGAAAACCTTGCGCGTCGTCAATGAGCGGCCTTACGGCGACCGCCTGATCAACCTGTTCTACGACGCGGACCGTGAAGAGCCGGCTCTTCTGTTCCGGGCCCTCGCCTCGGCCCGCATGTCGAGGCTCCTGGGCTTTCTCAACTACGACTCGGCCCTGGGCGCCAGGATCACCGGCGCCGACCGGTTTCTCCGCCGGCTGGGGGTCGATTTGACCGAATGCGTGGACGATCCCCGGACCTTTGGAACGGCCCGCGACCTCTTCGAGAGAAAAATCCGCTACTGGGAAACCCGGCCCATGCCGGAGGGTCAGGCTGCCGTGGTCTCCCCGGCCGATGCTCGCCTGCTGCTCGGCTCTTTTGCGGAGGCCTCGCAGCTGTTCCTGAAAGGCAAGTTCTTCGATTTCGAGGAGCTGCTCGGGATCGACAAGCCCGGGTGGCTCGCCTCCTTCCGCGGCGGCGACTACGCCATCCTGCGGCTCACCCCGGACAAATACCATTACAACCACATGCCGGTGAGCGGCAGGGTGGCCGACTTCTACGAGATCAGCGGCCGGTATCACTCCTGCAATCCCAGGGCAGTTTTGGTGACCGCCACCCCCTATTCCAAGAACAAGCGGGTGGTCACCATCGTCGACACCGATGTGGCGGGCGGCACCGGCGTGGGGTTGGTGGCCATGATCGAGGTGGTGGCGCTCATGATCGGCGAGATCGCCCAGTGCTACAGCGAGGAGCGCTACGAGCAGCCCCAGCCGGTGCGGCAGGGGATGCTCCTGGTCAAGGGGCAGCCCAAGAGCCTGTTCCGGCCGGGCAGCTCCACGGTGGTGCTGATCTTCCAGCCCGACCGGATCGCCTTCTCCCCCGACCTGGTGCGCAATCAGCTCCGCACCGATGTGCAAAGCCGTTTTACGCGGTACTGGCTCCGCCCCCTGGCGGAAACCGACGTGAAGGTCCGCTCGGCCATCGGCCAGGCCCTGTAAGGATTTGGTGAGGTGAGGGACGCCCTCCACAACATGGATGGAAGGGAGGAGGGCGTCCATGTTGTCCAGGCCGTTCACGGAGTCCAGTCCGGCATGGCGGCCATTTGGGAAAGACATGAATTAACAGGAGGAAAGGATGGAAACGCTCATGCTGCTCACGCTGGCCACCCTGTTCATGGTGGTCTTTGTCTGGGGCTTTCGGCAGCTGCCGGGTGAAAAATGGCAGATCCTGGCGGCCGTGCCCCTGCACAAGGGCGAGACCGGCTCCTGGCAGGGGTTGAACCTCACTTACTACGGCCTGTTCGTGAGCGCCGCCTACGTGATGGCGGTGGCCGTCCTGCTGGTGCTGCTCGGCTCCATCGGGGTGCCGGTGGCCGGCACTGCGGCCCTGGTTCTCCTCATCCTGGCCGCGGCCACGCCGGCCGCCAGGCTGGTCGCCCGCATCGTCGAGAAAAAGCAGCATACCTTCTCAGTTGGCGGCGCCTCCTTCATCGGCATGCTGCTCGCTCCCGGGCTCATCCTGCTGGTGGACCGCACCCTGGGGGCCTGGGGGGGCTTCGAGCTGCCGGTGGCGGCAACGCTCGCGGCCATGCTCATCGCCTATGCCTTCGGCGAGGGCTTCGGCCGGCTCGCCTGCATCAGCTTCGGCTGCTGCTACGGCAAGCCGCTCCACCTCCTTCCGCCCTTCTGGCAGCGGCTTCTCCGCCCCATCACCTTCACCTTCTCCGGGGCCACCAAAAAGATCGCCTATGCCGGCCGGCTGGAAGGGGAGCCGGTCCTGCCCGTCCAGGCCATGACCTGCCTGCTCAACACCGGAGCCGGTTTGGCCGGCACCGTTCTGTTCCTGCAGGGCCGCTACCGGGGCGCCCTGCTCCTCACCCTCACCGCCAGCCAGCTCTGGCGGCTGGCCTCGGAGTTTCTGCGCGCCGACTACCGGGGCGGCGGGCGGCTGTCGGCCTATCAATGGATGAGCCTGGCTGCGGTCTGCTACCTGGGGGCGGTGGCCGTGCTCCTCCCGGAGGTGCCGCCGCTCACCCCCCATCTGCACTCGGGGTTCCTTTCCCTCTGGCAGCCGGGGATGATCCTGCTGCTACAGGCGCTCTGGTCGGCGATTTTCCTGTACACCGGCCGGTCCACCGTCACCGGCTCGCGGCTGACCTTTCACGTGCGGGCGG
>JAJYKH010000382.1 GCA_021788685.1 Deltaproteobacteria bacterium
ACCGCCGGAAATTTCTCGAAAAGCAATAATGGGGTCAGGTCTTGAAATATAAGTTTTTGGGTGCTATGTAAAGCCATGGCACGCCCTTTACGAATCGAGTATCCCGGCGCTGTATATCATGTTACCTCCCGTGGCAATGCTCGGGAGGCCATCTTCCTTTCAGATGACGACCGCCGGAAATTTCTCGAGGTCCTGGCAGCCACGGTTGAGAAGTATAACTGGCTGTGCCATGCTTTTTGCCTGCTCGACAATCACTATCACCTCGTCATCGAGACCGTCGATCCCAGTCTGTCCCTCGGAATGCGGCAATTGAATGGCGTCTATACCCAAGCCTTCAATCGCACCCACCAGAGGGTGGGGCATGTTTTTCAAGGGCGCTATAAAGCGATTGCCGTGGAAAAGGACAGCCACCTCCTTGAGGTGTGCCGTTATGTGGTTCTCAATCCGGTGCGCGCCGGCATGGTGTCGAAACCAGGTGCATGGAAGTGGAGCAGTTATAAAAGCACTGCTTATGCGGGAAAGCTGGCTGAATATCTGACCACTGACTGGGTGTTGGGACAATTTTCCCAGGAAAGAACCACTGCCCGGCAGCGGTATCGTAAATTCGTGGCCGAGGGTATGGCTGGCAAGGCGCAGCCCTGGGAAAAGCTGGTTGGGCAGGTTTTCCTGGGAAGCGAGAAATTCGTTACCTCCATGCAGGAGCTCCTCGAAGGCAAGCGTGAGATAAAGGAAATCCCCCGGAGCCAGCGTTATCCTGGCCGCCCATCCCTGAACCGTTTATTTGCTGATGTCCCAGTCGGCAACAAAGAACAGCGCAACCAGCGGATGGGAGAGGCTCACGTCACTTACGGCTACACGCTGAAAGAGATCGCTGATTTCCTTGGTGTTCACTATACGACAGTGAGCAAGGCAGTGCCTGGTAGAAGAGGAAAGCGATATTTCAAGACCTGACCCCTCTGCGCTCTCTGCGTGCTCTCGAAGTCACGGACCTCTCCCGCGGTGCGGAGAATGACCTCCGGCACCGCCTCGGAGGGCGGCCGGCGGCGTTAGGCCGTCTGGCCGGTGCACATGCCGATCACCCGCCCTTCATGCCGGGCAGGCTCAGGCCGCCACCACCCGGTTCCGGCCCTGCGCCTTGGCGGCATAGAGGGCGTTGTCCGCCCTGATGATCAGGTTTTCCAGGGAGCCGCCGTCGGGGCCGAGAGCGGCCACGCCGCAGCTGATGGTCACCCGGATCGCCCCCCCGCCGTGGGGCATAGCCGAGGCGGACACCAGCTGCCGGATTTTTTCGGCGGCCTCCCGGGCCTGCTCCTTGGGCGTGCTCAGAAGGAGGAACATGAACTCCTCCCCGCCATAACGGGCAATGACGTCGCTCTTGCGGAGGCCTTCCCGGAAGAGCCCTGCCAGCCAGACCAGGACTTGGTCGCCCACCGGATGACCGAAGGTATCGTTCACCTGCTTGAAGAAATCGATGTCGCAGGAAATGAGGCTCACCGGCTCGCCGTAGCGCTTGCCCCGCTCGATCTCGTCCAGCAGCCGCTCGTTGAAGTAGCGGCGGTTGTAGAGCCCGGTCAGCTCGTCCCGGATGGAGGAATCGAACGTCTTCTTGAACCGCTTGGAATTGTTGATCGCCACCGCCACCGCATGGGAGAGGATGGACAGGGCGGTGACCACCTCCTCCCGGATGGGGGCGCCGGTGAGGGAGTTGTCCACGAGGAGCACCCCCTCGACCGTTTCGAAATCGAAGGCCCGGAAAACCGGACAGGTGGCGCAGGGCCTCTCTTGGGGCGAGGCGCCGCCGCAGGCCCCGCACTTGGCGTCCGCCACCAGCCAGCAGCGCAGCCAGCTCTTGCCGTATACCGGACAGTCGGTGTGGCCGCACCCCTTGATCTGCCAGCATGGCGGCCGCTTGCGCTTGACGATGGGGATGAAGGCGCTGTTGCTCAGGCCGGGAAACGGCAGCCCATCCCCGCTTTCCTTCTCGTCCAGTCGCAGGGGCAGGCCGGTGGTCAGCAGCCGCGCCAGCAGATGGCTGCCGTCCAGGGGAATCTCGACAGCTTCGATGGCCCGGCCTTGGAAGCCTCGGGCGAGCTTGCCCTGGAGGACCCCTTTGCCGTGCTTGATGAAGAAGAGGGCGATCCGGTCGAAGGGGAAGATCTCGTCGACGAGCCGGAAATACTTTTCCTCGATGTTGTCGATGTCGAAATCCTCATAGATCAGGCCGAGCATTTCGATCAGACTGAGGGCGCTGCTGCTCCGGATGTCGCCTCCTTCCTCCATGGCCCGTTCCCCTTGCTCAGGTGGATGATCTGCCTCGCTGGCTTCAAATCCCTGGTTTCAAGCCCTGTGTCCCCCGTGATCGGTTAGGGCGGCGGCTCAGCAGCAGCCCGCCCCTTTTTTCTTTCCCGCGACCTGCCCCTCCCCGGCCTTGTTCTCCACGATGCAGCAGCAACCGTTTCCCTGGCGGCCCAGCATGGCATTGATCACCGCCCGGGCGCAGCCCACGTTGGCCTCCACCGCAACGGCCTCCGCCGGGCAGTTCCGGGCACAGGCCCCGCACTCCATGCAGGCGTCCCGGTCGCGGACCGCGGCCTTCCGGCCTTCGAGAACAAAGACGGCATGGGGGCAGACGGTCAGGCACATGCCGCAGCCGATGCACTTGTCCCGGTCGAGCTGCAGGGTCGAGACATCGCGAAGATAGATCAATCGAGACATGGTCCTCCTTGCATCTCTTTTCCAATTATTGTCGTGTCGTAAATCGCAGTCGTTTTTCGATAATGACAACGACGACGAGCGGTAACCGCTCCACCGGCCTTTCAGCCTCTAACCTCTAATCTCCAACCTCGAGCCCTCCCTACCCCAGCCATCTCGATACCAGCCACAAGCCCAGCCCCACCACCCCCGCCCCGATCTCCAGGGGCACGGCCCAGCGCATTTCCTTCTTGACCCCGGAAAGCGATGTATAGGTGGAGGAGCCGGTGAAGTTCAT
>JAJYKH010000383.1 GCA_021788685.1 Deltaproteobacteria bacterium
TTGCGCTCCAGGAGGGTGTCCAGCTCAAAGTCGTAGTCGAAGTGGTTCTCGATGGCCGACTTGCCCTCGCTGGTCACCAGGATGATCTGCTCGATTCCCGAGGCGACCACCTCCTCCACGATGTACTGGATGGTGGGCCGGTCAACGATGGTGAGCATTTCCTTGGGGATCGCCTTGCTCGCCGGCAGGAAGCGGGTGCCGAGACCCGCGACCGGAATCACCGCCCGCCGGATGCGTTTGGAGCCGGGGTTTTGCCGTCTTTCCACCGGGGTATCCTCGTGTGCGTTGGCCATCGTTTTTCTCCCCTTGGGGGTGCAATGCTGCCGGAATATAGCCGGTCTTGGCGCGAAACGCCACCAGAACGAAATAAGCGATCACAGGCACCGAATCTGCTTTTCAGCGGCCTGTTCGCGTACCGGTACAGCCTCACAGACCGCTTTCGTGCATCTCCGGCACCTGTAATCGCTTACAAAAAGGAGATAGGAGCCATCTCGGCGCTCCGATGCCCCTGTGATCGGTTACGAGCTAAAGAGGATGAGGAGACAACGAATCCAGTTTATACTGGAGAACTGGCGCAAAACAAGCGCGGACGGAAATTGTGCTCATGCACCCTCTCGTCAACAAAACAGGCAAGCTCATCCGGGGCCAGGGGCTCATCGCCCCCGGGGAAATGGTGGTGGTCGGCGTCTCGGCCGGTCCGGATTCCATGGCCTTGCTGCAGGTGCTGGCCGCGTTGCGGGCGGAGCTCTCCTGCTCTCTGGTCGCGGCCTACCTCGACCATGGCCTGCGTCCCGGGGAGACCGAGAGGGAGGGACGGCTGGTGGCCGCCGCCGCAGAAAACCTCTCCATTCCCTGCCGCCTGGCAGGGGCGGACGTGCAAGGCGCGGCCCGCCGGGAGAAGGTGTCCGTCGAGCACGCCGGCCGGCTGGTCCGCTATCACTTTTTCGAGCGGGTGGCCGTCGAGACAGGTGCTGCGAAGATCGCCGTCGCCCATACCGCCGACGATCAGGCCGAGGAGGTGCTCCTCCGCCTCATCCGGGGCACCGGCCGCGCCGGGCTTGCCGGCATGAAGGCCCTCCGCGAGGGCAGGATCATCCGGCCCTTCCTGCCGGTCGCCAAGGCGGAGCTTCTGGCCTTCCTCGATGATCTGGGCCTTTCCTGGTGCGAAGACTCCTCCAATCGGGACCGGCGCTATCTCCGCAACCGGGTGCGGCTCGATCTTCTGCCCGAGCTGGCCCGGCGGTTCAATCCGAGCATCGGCCGGACCCTGCGGCAGACTGCGGCCATTCTGGGGGATGAGGAGGAGCTCCTGGCCGATCTCGCCCGTCAGGCCTGCGGCCACGCCGTTTCCAGGACCGAGGCCGGGGGGCTCCCGGCGGCGGCCCTCGACCTGGCCGCTTTCGCCCGCGAGCCGAAAGCGCTCCATCGCCGGATGGCGGAAGCAGCCTTTCTCGCAGTGGACCATCCTCCCGCCTTCCGGGAGATCGAGCAGGTCCTGCGGCTCGCTGACGGCCGGGGCGGCGGTCGGCTGCACTTGGCGGCCGGCCTGCGGGTGGCGAGGCAAGGCGGCAGGTTGCTCTTCGCTTATCCGGGCGGGCGGCGGCCCCGCCGCGGGGATGTGGACTCGGCCGAACGAAATTGGTTTCTGGAGATCGCCGGCCCCGGGGTCCATCCGCTGCCTGACCTGGGAAAGGAGGTCGTTGTCGAGCTGGCGGGGGTCCCTTCCGCAGCGGAGCTCAGGAAGGGCGGGGCCGATTACCTCGATGCGGCCGCCGCCCCCTTTCCCCTCAGCCTCCGCTCCCCCCGGCCCGGTGACCGGTTCCGCCCCCTGGGAGCCCCCGGCTCCCGCAAAGTGGGCGACTTTCTCACCGACCGGAAGCTGGCCCCGGAAAAACGCTGGCAGGTGCCGGTGCTCGTGTTCCATAATGAGATCGTGGCCCTGCTGGGGCTGCGCATCAGTCACGAGGCGCGGGTGACCGCGGCCACCCGGAGCGTGCTTCGGATTTACCTGCACTGAGGCCAGACGAACCGGGACGGCCCCGGTTTGTCGGCCCGCATGGTGACTGCGATTCGAGCCCAGAGGAGGACGTAGGAGCCGATGCTTTTGGGGCGGCGGAGGACGCCAAGGCCTCTGAAAAAGATCTTTACGAGGCAGCCCCTTCGTGGTAATTAGGTTGCTTCTTTCCTGCAGATTGTCGTGGGCGGGTAGCTCAGCTGGATAGAGCGTTAGCCTCCGGAGCTAAAGGTCGTGGGTTCGAATCCCGCTCCGCTCACCAGAAAATAACGGAAACCCGAGGGTTTAAAAGCCTCTCGGGTTTTTTAGTTTTCGCTTAAATACCCCTCTTTTTTGCCCTGAATTGTCCCACCAGTGTCCCAAGAGTGTCCCAAGTGTCACCACGTGTTACGACGTAAAAACAGCGAGTTGTCCCACAGGTGTCCCAACAGATGTCCCACGGGCCAGAGAAGGGGTATTTCGCCTAGGTAGGTCGTGCTTAAGAGAGGGAAAATCCTTGGGCCGGTAGCCTATTTTCCGTCGAATTCACAAATGCCTGCTGCAATTCTTGCCTTTTTCTGCCCAGGCAGTGTCCCAGGCGTCACCACATATTATAATCAAAAAACAATAACTTAATCAACATGGGTCCAGTTTAGTGTCCCAAGAGATGTCCCAAGTGTCACCACGTGTTACCAGAAGGAGTTATCCCGCAGGGACCTCAATATCAGGTCACTGGCGGTTTCGCCCAAAAAAGTTGCGCTGTCCACAACCACCGAGTATGTTTGACTATCCTCAGCTGTGCGGCTGCACCCGAGAGTATCCTGCCGCGCGGCACCCGCCTCCTGGGATGACGGCGGCCTACCTGGACCCTTCCGGTCCTTGAAGAACTTGTTGAGTTGGCTGCCGAGAATCGGCGGCCCCTGACCCGACGCCGGTAGCCCGCCGGGTCAGCGACACGCACCACCCCTCCTTTGCGCCGTCGGCGATCCACAGGG
>JAJYKH010000027.1 GCA_021788685.1 Deltaproteobacteria bacterium
GGTAGCGGCCCGCCCCTTTCCGACAAGCGGCCTCAAGGTGTCCGGCTGGGGTCAGGCGCCCCTGCCATTCCTGATATTGGAAAAATCTATTGAGATTTCCTCTCGGAAATCGCTCGTTCCCGCTTGCCCAAAAAGACGACAAAGAGCGAATATTCATTTAGTTATTAAAAAAATTATTTTATAAGTTTATAAATTTTAAGTATCCCTTCGCCCCTCCCGCCGCCTTTCCCCTCACCACAGCACCTTTTCCCTCGTATTGAATAGAAATTCCCGGAAGACCGTGAAAATTCGAAAATTTACTCTTGCTTTTCATCGGAAATCATAATAGTGTTCCACCCGTGCATATCGCCTTATGGAAGACATCCACCCTGGAAGGTCAATTTCTTTCAAATTTTCAGATATCAGGTTCCTACACGCAGTAGAAGGCATGCCAGGCTGCAAGAACGCCAAAAGGGGGTGATGAACGTAAAATTCGGCCAACAGGTCCTGCATGCTTCGGCTCCCTCCACCCGACGGAGGGAAATGAGAGACAGCAAAAAGAAGACAATGGGGAGAGACAATGAAAAAGCAGAAAGTGGCATACATGAAAAGAATACTCATCCCTGCCGGCGCCGGCCTACTGGCTTCTCTGGGCTTCGCTGCCGTCGCCTTCTCCGGCGGCACGAATGGCACCGTTACCGGCGTCGTCACGGACATCAACACCGGAGCAGCCATTTCTGGCGCCACCATTACCTACGGCAGGACCACCGCCACCACCAACAGCAGCGGCGCTTACTCGATCAGCATTGCCGCGGGGAACGATGCACTGTACGCCTCCGCCACCAACTATCTGAAGACCTCCATGATGGTGTCGGTCCCCTCCGGCGGTGCAACCACCAACAACTTCGCCATGACCGCAAACTACGGCTCCCAGCCGATTCCCGCCGCCAACATGAACTACACGGTACTGGCGTGGAACAACCTTGGCATGCACTGCGACCAGGACGATTACTCTTACTTCTGCGTCCTGCCGCCGTACAACACCCTGGTCGCCCAGGTCCTCAACCGTAGTAGCACGTCCGGCCCAGTGAGCAGCGGCATCACCGTGAGCTATGCCTTCGCCAAGAAGACCGACTCCACCCTGCACACGAACTTCTGGACCTATGCCCCGCAGTTCGGGTGGAACCTCCCGCCTAACGTCGGCCTCACCGGGAACGGGCTGTCGGGGAACATGACCCTCCAGAGCGACGGCGTGAGCTGGACCGCGACCGCCATTCCCATCACCCCATACGATGACGACGGCACCTGGGATCCCTATGGGCCGGCCACCATCACCGTGAAAAACACCTCGGGCACCGTGCTCACGACCACCAATGTTGCCGCCCCGGTCTCCACTGAGATGAACTGCGGCAACTGTCACGGGACCACCAACCTCGACCCTACCCTCACCCCGGGGGCGAGTATCCTCAACGACCATGACCTCCTGAATGGCACGCACCTGTACAGCGACTACCAACTGGGCACGGTGCATCTCTGCGGCAGTTGTCACAAGGACAATGCCTTGGGGACCCAGGGAACCACCGGCGTCGAGGAGCTCTCCTATGCCATGCACAACTGGCACAAGGACAAGATGACCTTCACGACCACCGCGGCAAATACGACCCCCGACTGCTACAACTGCCATCCGGGGGCGAAGACCCAGTGCCTGCGGGGGATTATGGCCCACGCCGGCAAGAGCTGCCACGACTGCCACGGCACTGTCGCCAACGTGGCCGGCTCCATCTCCAGCGGCCGCACCTCCTGGGCCCAGGAGCCGACCTGCGGCGCGACCAATAACTGGGGGAACGGCACCTGGGGCGGCGCCTGCCATGACTCGGGGCACTACACCGAGAACGCCAATACCCTGTACCGCGACTCGCTCCTGAAGAACGGGCCCAATAGCGCAATGAACAACGTCCTCTACTGCGAGGCGTGCCATAACGGCACCCATGCCGAATACACGCAGGAGAACGTTTACAACGGCACTACCCTGATGAACGGAAGCGACACCTCCGTTCCCCAGACATTCCAGGGGGATTCCTACTGGATCCACAGCTGCACCGTTTGCCATACGAACAAGAACGGCTCGAAGATTCACCAGTAGTTAAGTGGAAGGGTATCTCCGGGATGGGGTTTCCCTCCCCGGAGATACCCGATCTTCGGAAGATCGTATACTGTCCCAAAAACCGACGGAACGGGTTGCCATGGATACGAGAAAAATTCTGTACGCTGCGGCGCCGGCCGCCGTACTCCTGACGATCTTGGGGTGCAACTCCGGCCCCGCCACCCCGAAAGAGCTCCTGGACCTCTACTTCTCATCCAGCGTGAAACAGGACTACGCCACCACCTATACCTGCTACTACGCCCCTTACAAGGCCAAGGTCAGCAGCGAGGAATACATCAAGCACCGCAAGGAGGCGTCCGTTCTCCAGAGTTACAAGATCGCCTCCCTCCAGGTGAATGGAAAGACCGCCCAGGCGGAAGCGCTCCTGACGTTCGCCCCTTCGGAGAAATTCAAACGGAAGGAGCCAGTGACGGTAAAGGTAAAGGAGGACTTAGTACAAGAGGGGAACGCGTGGAAGATTAAAGTCTGGTAAGGACTTACCGCCGCCGGCTCACTGGAGCAAAGAGTGGTCTGCATTGCCAAAACCGGATCACCTACGCGCCCAAGCTGGTCCCCGGCTTCAACCCCACCGTCGGACGGCAATTACCCAGGCCTGACCGGCGCTTTTCGACAATCTGCAGGTACTCGTGCTGCCCGGATTTTTTGACTCGTGCAAACATGGGAGCCTCCCATGTGATGGACACCCTGAAACTACCAATCAATGCCTCGGGGAATCAAGAAAACACAGCCGGTTATTGGCACTACGCTTTGGAGCTTAGTAATAATCTGATCATGGAGGGCCGCTATTGTAGAAGAAAAGTAAAATTCAATTTTTACGAGATTCTAATACAACCTTAACATCATGCCGGTATCATTAGGTCCATTCGAAATTCTGATGCTTTTGCTTTCAATTTCATCCATCCATGCCCATCTTTGCCATTCCGCCGCAAGCATTATAGTTTTCGATTAAATTCTTCAATAAATGATCCGCTTACTTTGGGTAGAATTTCCATTGACAAAATATGATTTGGCAGATAAAGGGTGAGAGTAATCAGCCTGATTCTATAGGTATTTTCAACCATCAGGCGCATCCGGAGCTCAGAAGACCATATATAAGGAGGTGAGAAAGACATTTTCAACTTGGGTTTCCGGGTGATTCTCAGCCGCTCTGTCGGCGGCATTATTTCAAAAAAGGGGAGAGACACGATGAAAAAATACGTATTAGCCGGCGCCGCCATCCTGGCGTGCGCCACCCTCGGCTCGGGCAAAGCCGAGGCGACCACCTACTCCTACACCGTTGTCGCCACCAATGATTTGGGCATGCACTGCGTGTGCATGACCTTTGACAAGTTTGTGCTGCTGCCGCCCTTCAACACCCTGCGGGCGCAGGTGATCCGCAAGGGATCGGACCCCTCGGTGATGGCGAGCCCCACCAGCATCCGCGTCGAATACAGCATCGTCGAGGACACCAAGGCCACTCTGGATGCCGATCCCTACTACCAGAACTGGGTCACTTACGCGCCCAAGCTGTTCCCCACGTCTCAGGGCTATCTGCCCCCCAAAGACGCCTCGGGCAATTACCAGAGCCCGTTCACCGGCGCCAAGCTGAGCGGCCAGATGACGGCCCATTCCACTGAGGGGTGGTGGGAAGTCAAAGGCGTCCCGGCCTATCCGGTCATCGACTCCAATGGAATCATGATCGACCCCCTGGGCGGACCCAACCGGAATCCTTACCTCACCGCCAGCGTCAAGGCTTACGACCAGGCCACCAACACGCTTCTGGCCCAAACCACCACCGTGGTCCCGGCGGGCTTCGGCGGCTGCTGCTCCTGCCATATCCAGGTGGCGCAGAACTACGGCTTCCCGGCTACCCCGGAGGGCTCCTTCGAAGCCATGGGCTACCTCCACCAGCGGGACAACGGCATCAACATCGCCCAGATCGATCCGGACGGCGACGGCATCATGGGCCCCATCCGCTGCTCCCAGTGCCATCTCGACCCGGCCATGGGCGAGTCCACCCCGCCCGGCTACGCGGGCTATCCCACCTCGCAGTACACCTTCTCGGATGTGCTGCACCGCTTCCACGTGCAGAGCCAGGCCGTCCAGACCATGGATCCCAACATCGCCACCGACTGCTACAAATGCCACCCGGGCAACGGCGTCAACTGCTATCGTGGCACCCACAAGACCAAAACGATAGGCTCTCACGCCATCTGGTGCTCCGACTGCCATGGCGACCTGAACCAGCGGGTGGCCCAGAACCAGATGGCCTATCCCTGGTCGGATAAGACTCTGCCCCAGTGCGCGACCTGCCATGGAACCACTTGGGGTGAGGGCGGCGGCTACCTGAACACGGGCATTTTTGGCAAGTACCTCAACAGCCGGGGCCACGAAGACCATCAGATCCTGTGCTCTACCTGCCACGGCGAGCCGCATGGGCTCTACCCCTCCACCCTGGCCAAGGACAACCAGGAGATGATCAACCTGCAGAATTCGTCCCTGCCGCTTGGCGGCGGATCGTGCAACGCCTGCCACACCGACCGGAATTATGGCGGCACCCCGCCGCATTGATCGGCCGGCAGTGAACCGGTAACAGCGAAGGGGAGGGAGATTTTCCCTCCCCTTTTATTTGCCCCTTGCAGCCGCACTTGGTAAGTTGATAGCGGAACCGCTGGTTTTCTATTCACCCAAGCCTGCCCGAAAGGAGCGCTATGAAGCAGATGATCCGGACCGCGGCGGCGGTCTGCCTGACCCTCCTGTTCCTGACCGCCGCCGCTGGTGCGAAACAGGCCCAGGAGAAAAAAAGCACCCCTGTCGATTTCCAAAAGATAACCGCCCATTACCTACAGTGGACCACCCGGCCAAGCTTTCCCGAGTCGGTCCCCTTCGCCTACTACCCCGTGTACGCCATGCGCGCCCTGGGCAAGAAGCTGCCCGGAAAAACCCGCACCACCATCGTCAAGTTCCTCAAATCCTGCCAGAAACCGGACGGCGGCTTCGTCAACGAGCCCAAGAACGCCCCCGCAAGCAACCTCATTTACACCTACTACGCCCTCCAGGCCCTTGATCTGCTCGGCCAGCAGGGGGCAATCGACCGCGGCAAGGCCCTCGGCTATGTCCTCTCCCTCCAGGACCCGAAAGGGGGCTTCAAGTTGTCTACCGATGCCAAGGAGAAGGCCTCCCTCGCAGGCACCTTTTACGGGGTCCGCTCCCTGGCCCTTCTCCGGAAGCTCGATGCGGTGGACAAGCAGAAGACCGCCGCCTTCATCGCCAGCTGTAAGGAGAAGGGCAAGGGCTACAGCCTCAACCCGGGCAAATTCTCCTCCCCGCAGGCGACCTTCATGGCCGTCCACACCCTGGACCTCCTCGGACTCATGACCGGCGAGATCAGCCGCGACGTCAAGAATTACCTCCATGACACCCGGTACGCCGGGCATGTCACCGACAAGTATTACTCCCTGCCCTCCATGCAGGACATGTCCTACGTGCTCCGCACCCTGAGGGAGCTGAAGGCCATGGAGGTCGCCGACCTCTCTAAGGCGGCCGATTTCGTCAATTCCCTTTACATCGACGAGAACGGCGGCTTCGGCCCCGAGCCGGGCTACGGCACCACCCCGCCCAGCACCTATTACGCCATCGTCTGCCTGGTCCAGCTCGGCAAATTCCCCGACCCCTTGAAGTAAACCAGTTCCGATTTCCGCATTCGAATCGGTCTCCCCAAAAAAGGAGGGCCTCCCAGCCCTCCTTTTCTCTTTCTTTCATCAGTGGCTACCGGAAGCTCACCACGCACGAGGCCCGAATAGCCCCAGTCACGGCGCGATGCGTCATACCGGTGGGGAAAAAAAGGGGCTGCGCCTTCTTGAAGGAGCAGCCCCTTTCAGGAGTCATGACGCAAGTGATCACGGGCACGGAATCCGCTTTGTCAGCGACCTGTTCGCGTACCCGAGCACAGCTTCACAGGCCGCCTTTCGCGCATCTCCGGCACCTGTGATCGTTTACAAAAATGAGGCAGGAGCCGTCTCGGCGCACCGATACCTCTGTAATCAGTTACTCATGAGAGCCGAAAATCCAACGGCCCGGCAGGCACCATTCGCGGCGTCTATTTTTCAGGTTGGGCTTTTTTGCGGGCCTTTTTCCGGGCCGCGATCGCTTTCCGCAGGTTCTCGGGAAGGCCGCGGTCTTTGCCCGCTTTCTTTCGGCGCTCGGAAACCGATTTGGCGCACAGCGGCTGGCGCAGGGAGAAGCCGTGCTTCTTCCGGTACTCCCGACCGGTCAGACCATGCTCCCGCAGATGTTTCGGGGACAGCATCTTGAATTCCTGGCCGCACTCAAGGCAGGTGATGGTATTCTTCTTGATGGATTTCTCAGGCGAGATCGCAGGAGCAACGGTTTCTCCTCCCGCCTCCGCGCCTTCAGCCGGAAGAATACATTCCTGGGCCTGAATGGCCAGCAGGGCCTTGAAGGTGCTTTGCAGCGCGCTGGTCAGCTCTTCCGTGGACATGGCCCGGTTGCTTGCCTGGCTCTGCACGATGTCGGCAGCCATTTCAACGAGGGTTCTTGCCATTGACTTCTCCTTTGTTAAATTGCGTTAAGCTTCAGCTCTGGCCAAAAGAATGAATTCAAATCCGGTCGGTATCTTTTCTACCCATTTTTGTGATTTAAGTAAAGACCCGCCCTTCATTTTTTTCCATTTGCCCAAATTTTCCTGCAACGGTTTTACCTGGAGAAGTTTGGACGCGATCGTCTCCCCGTTTCTTCTCCCGCAGTACGGCATCATCCTGGCATGTACAATCCAGCCTCGGACACCAGATGCTAGATTACGTTTCGTTGCATCTCCCTTCACCACTTCCGGTCTTCAAGACACCATCAGCGTCGGATAAAGCACCACGGCGAAGCCGCTAGCCGATAGGATCCCTTTTCATTCCGAGGTATTCTCGATCGCATCAGGTGTGGTCCTCCCATGAATTCCGTGTCGATATTTCGGTGGGTTTGAACATTCAGGACTTTGGGAAGACGCAAAACACCAAACATAGGTCTCTCTTTGCTTCAAGGGAAATAATTTTCAAGAATACGAGGAAGATCTGGCGGAAAAAAACATTGTGAATGAAGCGGATGCTTGCATCCGGCAGAACAGGAATATCGACTTGAGATGTTTCGCCTTTACCCATCAAATCCATCTTCTTGGATGGGGTCAAAACCAAGGTTCAATTTCGAATGCAGGCACTTTGTCCCCTTTTTAAATATGATGCTCTCGCAAAAACTCCAAAACCCCGCAAGAATGAGGAAAGCAACGAGCTACACAGTGCGGACCGTCGGCGGAGCGGCTATTGCGAGGTCGACAAATAGCTAGGAACCTTCCTGAGGACCTCCAGATTCTTTTTTTTCAGATGATGATTCCATGAACGGCGCTGATGGAGGGAAAATGTGCCACCGAAACACGGTTCCCGGGGCTGTCGGAAATGAAAAGCGGAGCATCAGCAAGGAGCTGCCGATGAGGAAGAGGCGGGAATCCGATGCGGCACAAATCTGCTGGTCATAAAAAAAGGGCTGCAGCCATATTTGACTGCAGCCCTTGAATGTCTGGTGCCGAAGGCCGGACTCGAACCGGCACGGGTTGCCCCACTACCCCCTCAAGATAGCGTGTCTACCAATTCCACCACTTCGGCTGATGCTCGAATTACGGCTGTCCCTTGCCCCCTGGAGCGCCCGGGAAGGTCTGGCCGCCGCTCTGCCGTTGGGGCATGGGCACGGTCAGCGGCTTCGCCGGCGCGGGGGCCTTCTGCTGGACCGGGGGCGGCTGCGTCACCCCGCGCATGACCGATCTTTTGCTGGCCTGGGCCGAATACCAAGCTAGGGAGATCGAGGTGACCATGAAGATGATGGCCGCCCCGGTGGTGACCTTGTTGAGCAGCGGCAACGGGCCTTCTGTCCCGAAGACCGTCTGGCTTGAGCCGCCGAAGGTCGCTCCGATGTCCGCGCCCTTGCCGTGCTGGAGCAGCACGATCACGATCAGGAACAGGCTGACGATAATATGGAGAATAATCAGAATGGTTGTCATGGTAATAGAAAGAGGAGCCCGGGCCGGATCACTCTTGGAAGTTGATGATTCGGCCGAAGGACTCCGGGCTCAGGGAAGCACCGCCGACCAGCGCCCCGTCGATATCGGGCTGGCGGAGCAGGTCGTCGGCGTTCTCCGGTTTGACCGAGCCACCATACAATATTCTCAATTGAGCGGCAATCTTTTTCTGGGATAGGCGGCCGAGCAGGTCGCGCACGTGGGCATGGGCCTCCTGGGCCTGACTGATTGTTGCCGTCTTCCCCGTGCCGATGGCCCACACCGGCTCATAGGCCACCACGAGGGGCGAAACAGCGAGGTCCACCCCGGCGAGTCCGCCCCGCACCTGGCGCTCAAGCACCTCGAAAGTCCGGCCCGCCTCCCGCTCTTCGATGGTCTCGCCGACGCAGAGAACCGGCGTGAGGTCGAAGCGGAGCGCCCCCCGGAGCCGCTTGTTCACCATGGCATCGCCCTCGCCGAAGACGTGGCGCCGCTCGGAGTGACCGACGATGGCCATGCTGCAGCCCAGCTCCCGGAGCATGATCGGGGAGATCTCGCCGGTGAAGGCCCCCTGGGCCTCCCAGCAGACGTTCTGGCCGGCCAGGGCGACCTTGGAGCCAGCGACCACCTTCGCCACCGCCGGCAGCGCGGTGAAGGGGGGGGCGATCATCACCTCCCGGCCGGCTGCCCCGCGGGCGGCCTCCACCACGGCCGCGGCCAGCCGCTCCGCTTCGGCGATGGTGGCGTGCATCTTCCAGTTGCCGGCAATGAGCGGAATCCGCTCCATATCCGTCTCCTTCACGAGAGAGCCGCGACGCCGGGGAGCACCTTCCCCTCCATGAGCATGAGGAAGGCCCCGCCACCCGTGGAAATGTAGGAAATGTTCTCCGCCTCCCCGGCCTTGTGCACCGCAGCATCGGTGTCGCCGCCGCCCACGATGGAAAGAGCGTGGGCCTGGGCAACGTGCTGGACCATGGCCATGGTGCCCCGGGAGAAAGGATCCATCTCGAAGGCGCCCATGGGGCCGTTCCAGACGATGGTCTGGGCGTCGTCCAGGGCCTCGGCGAACAGAGCCACTGTGGCCGGCCCGATATCCAGGGCCGTCCACTCCGGCGGGATCTCCTGGGCAGTGACCCGCTTGCGGTTGGCGTCGGCCGCGAAGCGGTCGGCGACCACGCAGTCCACCGGCAGATAGAGCTTGATCCCCTTGGCTCGGGCCTTGTCCAGCAGCTCCCGGGCGGTGGCGAGCAGCTCTTCCTCGACCTTGGATTGCCCCACGCCGTACCCCTGGGCCTTGAGGAAGGTATTGGCCATGGCCCCGCCGATGAGCAGCTTGTCGGCCCGGTCCATCAGATTGTATAGGGCCTCCAGCTTGCCCGACACCTTGGCGCCGCCCACGATGGCGACCAGCGGCCGCCGCGGGTTCTCGACCGCCCGGTGGAAGTAATCCATTTCCTTCTGGAGGAGCATGCCCGCCGCGCGCTGGCTGCTGGCGGCGGCCACCCCCACCACCGAGGCATGGGCCCGGTGGGAGACCGCGAAGGCATCGTTGATGTAGATGTCGGCAAGGGCCGCGAGCTGCCGGGAAAACTCCGGATCGTTTTCGGTTTCCTGGGGGTGGAACCGGAGGTTTTCGAGCATCAGCACCTCGCCAGGCTTGAGGCTGGCGGCCATGGCCCGGACATCGTCGCCGATGCAGTCGGGGGCCATCTTCACCTGCCGGCCGAGCAGCCCCGCCAAATGGCCCGCGACGGGCCGCAGGCTGAATTTCTCGTCCCGCTTGCCCTTGGGTCGCCCCAGGTGCGAGCAGAGGATCACCGCCGCCCCCTGGGCAAGGGCGTAGTCGATGGTGGGCAGGGCCCCGCGGATGCGGGTGTCCTGGGCGATGGCGCCCTTGTCGTCGAGGGGGACGTTGAAATCGACCCGGATGAGCAGCTTCCTGCCTCCGATCTCGAGGTCGCGGATGTTCTTCACCGGCTGGCTCCTTGTGCTTTGGAGGTGTGGATCAGCACTCCGAAACCGGCGGCAGCGCCGGTTACAGTCTCTTCATCATGACCAGGGCATCCTCGCCCGGGTCGGTATAATAGCCCTTGCGCACGCCGGAAATGGAAAAGCCCATGCGCGTGTAAAGCGCCATGGCGGCCTCGTTGGAGCAGCGCAGCTCCAGGTAGAGGACCGCCACCCCCCCATTCCGCAGCATCCGGCAGGCATGGGCCAGGAGGGCGGTCGCGATGCCGCGGCGGCGGCCGGAGGCGGCTACCGCCAGCTTGAAAAGCTCCGCCTCGGAGCCCACTGTCCGGCCGCAGAGAAAGCCGAGCAGATCCCCGGTTCCGCGGTCACGCGCCTGCCATTGCCAGCCCCCCGGCTGCCGGAGCTCGTCAACCCAGAGCGCCCGCGACCAGGGGGAGGGGTTCTCCGCCTCGAGCTGCAGAACCTCGGAGAGGTCCCCCTCCCGCAGGGGCTCGATGGTCGGATCAACCGTGCTCACACCATTCTTTCGGCCACCTTCGCGGTCAATTCGCCCAGCATGTTGGTGTAGCTGCCGAGCTCGTTATCGTACCAGCCGTAGATGACCACCTGGGTCACGGGCACGTCCACGAATTGGGGGGCGTTCTCGCTGCCCGCCGCGCAGCCGAGCCGCTGCAGGTTGACCCGGATGTTCGCCGTCCGGGTGTGGGTCTCCGTCCCCTCGATGATCGAGGCGGCGAACGGGAAGCCGATGATGTCCGAGGAGACGTTCTGGCCCTCGCTGTATTCCAGGTAGGGCGACCGGGCGGCATACTCGGCGAAAATCTTGTTGACGTCCCCCCGCTTGAGTGGGCTCTTCACCTCGTCCTGGATGTTGAGCACCAGGATGGTGAGCGAGCCGGTGGACGTGGGAATGCGCACCGACTCGGCCATGAAGCCGATGTGCCTCATCTCCGGAATCACCAGCGGCAGGGCGCGGGCGGCCCCGGTGGTGGTGAGGATGATGTTGTTCATGATGCTCCGGTTCTTCCGGAGATCGGTGGCCCCCGTTTTGGGCAGGCGGTCAAGCACCTGCTGGCTGCCGGTGGAGGCGTGCACCGTCACCATGGAGGCGGAAAGAAAGCGGTCCGCCCCGAGCTGGTCGAGGAGCGGCTTGACCATGTAGGACAAACAGGTGGTGGTGCAGGAAGCGGCGGAGATCAGGTTGTGCTTGCCCGGGTCGTAGTCCGCGTCGTTGATGCCGAGGATGGCGGTGACCGCGTCCTCGGGCATGCTCATCCCCTTGTCCTTGATCTTGAACGGCGCGGACAGCATCACCTTCTCGGCGCCGCCGGCCAGATGGCCGCGCAGGGCCCCCTTGACTGCACCGGCATCGGCGGTGGGGTCGTTGAAGACGCCGGTGGTGTCCACCACCAGCCGGACGCCGTTCTCCTTCCACTTGATCTCCTTGGGGTTGCGCGACTCGCGGAGGATCTTCACCGGCAGGCCGTTGATGGTCATGGTGCCGTCGGCGTCGCTCAGGTTCTCGATGACCCGCCCGCCCTTGTACCCGTGGAGGTAGCTGCCCAGCCGGCCGTAGGTGCTGTCCTTCTCCAGGGCGGCGGCGAGGTCCTGGAGGCCGGTGCCCACCCCGCGGCCGATGTTGGCGACGATGCCGTCGAAACGCTTGCGGGCCGCATGGTGCCAGAGCGACAGCTTGCCGATGCGGCCAAGTCCGTTGATGCCTAATTTCATCTTCCCCAAATCTCCCTTGCAAAGGCCAGGTTGTATGAAAAAAATCTTCTGAAACGCACCATAGCTTGAAGATTATAAAAAACCGCCTCGCCGGTAGCAATGAAAAACCGGGGACCCGGCCCGGCAAATTGTCAAAAGATTCTTCCGGATAGTGCCGATCTGGGGACGCGCCGCCCTCCGGCGATCTTCGGGATCCTTTTCCGGCGAGGCTACAGCCCCTCAACCAAGGCGCCGCTCAGGTACCGCTCCCCGGTGTCCGGCAGGACGGCCACCAGCAGCTTCCCCTCGTTCTCCGGCCGGCGGGCCACTTCCACCGCCGCCCACGTCGCCGCCCCGGAGGAGATGCCCGCCAGGATCCCCTCCTCCCGGGCGAGCCGCCGGGCGGTGAGGATGGCGTCCTCGTTGGACACCTGCACCACCTCGTCGATGATGCCCCGGTTGAGGACCTGGGGCACGAAGCCCGCGCCGATCCCCTGGATCTTGTGGGGACCCGGCTTGCCGCCGGAAAGCACCGGGGAGCCGGCGGGCTCCACCGCCACCGCCCGGAAGGCGGGATTGCGCTCTTTGAGCACCTCGGCCACCCCGGTGATGGTGCCGCCGGTCCCCACCCCCGCCACCAGAATGTCCGTCCGGCCGTCGGTGTCCGCCCAGATCTCCTCGGCGGTGGTTTCCCGGTGGATCTTCGGGTTGGCGGGATTGATGAACTGGTGGGGAATGAAGGAGCCCGGGTATTCCTTCGCCACTTCCCGAGCTTTCTCGATCGCGCCGTTCATTCCCTTGTCGCCGGGGGTAAGGACGATCTCCGCCCCCATGAGCTTCAGAATTTTGCGGCGCTCGATGCTCATGGTCTCCGGCATGGTGAGGATCAGCCGGTAGCCGCGGGCCGCGGCCACGAAGGCGAGGGCGATGCCGGTGTTCCCGGAGGTGGGCTCGACGATGGTGGCGCCCGGGGCGATGATCCCCATCCGTTCCGCCTCGGCGATCATGCTTACCCCGATCCGGTCCTTGACGCTGGCGGCCGGGTTGAAGAATTCCAGCTTGGCCGCCACCATGGCCCGGCAGCCCGCGGTGATCCGGTTGAGACGGACCAGCGGCGTCCGGCCGATGGTCTTGGTGATGTCGTCATAGATCTTCATGCGTGCCTCCCTTGGCGGTAAGCGGCAAGCGGCAAGAGGTAAGCGGAACCATTCGATGTTCGATTTCTGATTTTGATTCCGGCCGGTCCTTTCAGCTCCTCGTCGTCCGATCGAGCAGCTCCACTGGCTCGATCTCCCGGCCGGCGGCCGGATCGAGCTCCTTGAACTTCCGGGCGGTGACCAGCACCCGCCCCTCGTAGGACCCCGCCGCCTTGTTGTACGCCTCCACCGCCCGGTCGAGCCCCTTGCGCAGGTCGACGAAATGACCGGTCAGCACCCGCAGCCGGTCGTGGAGGGTGCGGCCCAGCTCGGCGATGGCCTGGGCGTGCTCGGCGATCCGCTCCTGGCGCCACCCGTAGGAGACCGCCCGCAGCAGGGCGATGAGGGTGGTGGGGGTGGCGAGCAGCACCCGTTGCTCCACCCCGTATTCGATCAGGGTGGCATCCTGCTCCAGGGCCGCGCTGAAGAAGCTCTCCCCGGGGAGGAAGAGGACCACGAATTCCGGCGTCGGCTGGAACTGCTCCCAGTAGGCCTTGCTCGCCAGCTGCCCCAGGTGGGTGCGCACCTGGCGGGCGTGCTCCTTCATCTTTTCCCGCCGGAGGGCATCATCCTCGGTTTCCAGGGCTTCGAGATAGGCCTGGAGGGCGGCCTTGGCGTCCACCACGATGTTCTTGTCGTTGGGCAGTCGGATCACCAGGTCCGGCCGCCGCCGCCCCTGGTCGGTCTCCACCGAGTCCTGGGTCACGAAGTCGCAGTGCTCGATCATGCCCGCCATCTCCACCACCCGGCGCAGCTGGATCTCCCCCCAGCGGCCGCGCACGTTCGGGGTACGGAGCGCCTTCACCAGGTTGGCGGTCTCGGCGTGGAGCCGGAGCTGGGAGGCGGCCAGCGACTTCACCTGCTCGTTCAGGCCCGCGTACGCCTCGGTGCGGGCCTTCTCGATCTCCCGCAGCTGCCCGTCTACCCGCTGGAGGGAGTCCTGGAGCGGCTTCACCAGCTCCTGGATGGAGCGCTGGCGGCTGTCGAGATCGTTCTTCGCTTTTTCCTGGTAGTTCCCCAGGGTGGCCTTGGCCAGCTCCAGGAACGAGCTGCTGTTGCTCTTGAAGATGTCGGCCGAAAGCGACTTGAAGGCATCGGCAAGCTGCCCCCGGGCCTCGGCCAGGAGGGCGCGCTCGTCCGCCGCCTTTCGTTCCAGCTCATCGCGCTGGGTTTTCAGGGCCATGTTCTCGCCGTGCAGGCGGGTGATCTCCCGGCCGGCCCCGGCAAGCTGCTCTTCCAGCTCCGGCAGGCGGCCGCCCTTTTCCTCGGCCCGGGCCCGCAGCTCCGCCTCCCGCCGGTTTTCCTCCTGCAGCCGCTCCCGCTGGCGCTCCCCCTCCTCCTGCCGCCGGCGCAGCTCCTCCAGGGCCGCCTCCCCAGCCCGCAGCTTTTCGAGCATCACGGACTGCTCCGCCCCGGCCGCGGCCAGCTGCCGCTCCAGCCGCGCCCGGCCGGACCGGAGAAGGAGCCAGGCGACCCCGGCCCCGAGCACCAGGCCGCCAACCGGCCAGAAAAGAAAATGGACCATGGGAATCCTCTTCGATTGTACGGTTCCGCCGCCCGCGATGCAAAAAAGAATCGAGTAACCAGTGACAGGTGACAAGTGACCAGAAAGAGGCACCACGTCCACTCGTTACTTGTCACTCGTTACTTCTCACTTTCTCAAGCTTCCAGACCTCATGGGGGGAATCGTTGTCAGCGAAGCGGTTGTCGTAATCGTAATCGAAAAACGAGCACCGATTACGATAGCGACAACGACCACGACAACGAAAGGGGCGGAGGCTGTAGCTGAAAGCTGA
>JAJYKH010000384.1 GCA_021788685.1 Deltaproteobacteria bacterium
TGCTCCTCCTCGCCCTGGGCGGCATCGGCGTGGCGCTCACGGTCACTTGCTGGGGACGGGCCGCCGACCGGTTCGGGAGCGTGCCGGCCATGATCCAGCTCTTGGCGGCCCATTCTCTTTTCGCCCTGGCTTGGTGGGGTCTGGTGCCGGGGTGGCGGGGAACCGCCTGGCTGGCCCCGCCGGCGGTCCTTTTTTCGCTGGTCTTCAATGCCGCCTTCGGGATGGTCGTCGCCCGCGGCATGCTCTGCCGGGTGCGGGGGGATGACCGGGTGGGCTACACCGCCCTGTGGGTGGTGTGCGTGTCGCTCGCGAACGGCGTACCCCCGATCCTCGCCGGCTGGCTCATCGACGCCCTCGGCCTCGCCGGCTTTCGCCTCTGCTTTCTAGCCGCTGGCCTGGGCGGCTTTGCCGCGGCGGGGCTGATGCTCCGACTGGGGCCCGAAAAGGGCAAGCCGCCCCACCCCGCCCTCCATCACCTAATCAGGCCGAGCCAGCCCCTGCGCAGCCTGGGGCGGGTTTTCTGGATCACCCTTGGGCTGGGAGAAAAAGGAAGCGGCTGAGGAAGTCTATTCTCCAGCAGCCGCAGGGTGCCCTCGATGAGATCGGTCGTGTCCTGCCGCGGGCAAGGGCACAGGATCTCGTGCACCCCCCCGCCGGAATTCCTCGTTGTCTCCTTCTTGGCTTCAGCCATTCAGATCTCCGGCCCCTGCTCGGGGTCGTCACCGGCTCCAGTTTTTGAAGAAAGAAAGGAAGCGAAGAGGTAGCGCAGCTCGGAAAGCGACTTCTCCACCGCGTAGGGCATGCTCTTGGCATACAGGTCCAGGTAGATGATCCCGTTCACCCCCGAATCGGAATCGGAGGCCGCCCGGAAGCGCTTGGCCACGTAGGCGTTCACGGTCTGGACGTTGCGGTAGATCTCGATCAGCCCGTCGAAGGTGAAATCGGCCGGCGCGCCTTCCTCCCGGCGGTAGTGCTGGGCCAGCAGGTACATGGTGGCGGCGCGGTAGATGGTTTCCTCCTCGCTGGCCAGCGGCAGATGGAAGCGGGCCATCGGCTTGAAAAAAGCGGTGTGGGGGCAGCCGCTGGCGGCGATCACCAGCCCCATGAGGGACCCGATCCCCCGCTGGACGGTGGTGCCGTGGGAGATGACCCGCTCGTGGGTGACCACCTCCAGATGCACTTCCTCGTAGGAGAGAAAGCGGTCGAAGCGGCCGATGACCCCGGCCAGGTTGGCGGCCAGCGGACAGGCAGCATGCTGGGCTGGGCTTAGCGGGCAGTGGGGACAGCGGTTGAAGGCGAGGGCGGTCCAGCAGGGGAGGCTGGGCGGCACGTTCCCGATAAGGTCCAGGGTGCGGCCGTCCATTTGCAGATTGAGCACCTCTTTGCTCGCATCCGCAAAGGTAAAGCGGTACTGGATGGGGATGATATCTGTCATAGGCTGAGCCGCGCCATCTCCGCGAACAGCCTGAGGGATTCCTCCCCGTCGGCGGGATCGACCTTGCGGATGGCAAAACCGGCATGGACCAGGACGAAATCTCCAAGAGCGGCCGGCTCGGGGAGGAGCATGAGGCTCACTTCCCGGGTGGCCCCCATGACATCGATCGTGGCCGTCAGGTCATGAATGGCGGTGATGCGGGAAGGGATGGCGATGCACATGATCGGCGGGACCTTGGGAGCGGGTTGACGACTCGGGTTCATGGTACCAGGAAATGGGGCCGCTTTCCTCCTGTTTTCGTTCTGCGCGAGCGCGGGATGTCTTTTCCGCTGCCCGCCGGGCGAGATCTTCCCCCGGTATTCCTGTCCACGGATGGGGTTGTGTCTGGCGGTCGCGGCGAAAACGCCTTGCGGAACGCAGGGAAGGCAAATATGTTGTGTTTTGCATCAAAATGAGGTAGGAACTTCTCTCGTTTTTGGCTTTCCCGAGCTGTTCTAAAGAACTTCGGAAGCGAGTCGATGATCATCCCGGTAGTCCTGGCCGGTGGCTCCGGCACCAGGCTGTGGCCTCTCTCCCGAGAGCTCTACCCGAAGCAGTTTCTTTCCCTCCATGGCGAGAAAACGCTGCTCCAGGAAACCCTGGCGCGCGTGCGCGGCATGGAGGGATGCGGGAAGCCCCTGGTCATCTGCAACAACGACCACCGGTTTCTCGTCGCGGAGCAGTTGCGGGAAATCGATGCCGAGGCCGCCATTCTCATTGAGCCGGTGGGGCGCAATACGGCCCCGGCCGTCACGGTCGCCGCCCTGGAGGGCATGGCGCAGGAGGATGATCCCGTCCTGCTGGTCCTCCCGGCAGACCATGTCATCGAAGACGAAGGGGCATTCCGGGAGGCGGTGCGGTTCGGAATCTCGTTTGCCGTCGATGGCCGTCTGATCACCTTCGGCATCGTTCCGGACAAGCCTGAAACCGGGTACGGCTATATCGAAAAAGGAGAAGCGTTATCCGGAGACCAGGCGGGCGGAGTCGTTTACGCCGTCGACCGTTTCGTGGAAAAGCCGGACCTGGAGAAGGCCAGGGAATATCTCCGGTCGGGAAATTTTTTCTGGAACAGCGGCATGTTCATGTTCCGGGCCTCGCGTTTTCTCGAAGAGCTCGAGAAATTTGCCCCCGCCATTCTCGACTGCTGCAGGCAGGCGCACCAAGGGAAGAAAAAAGATCTCGACTTCATCCGGCTCGACCCCGGGGCCTTTGCGAGCTGCCCGAGCGATTCCATCGACTACGCGGTCATGGAAAAGACCTCCGCCGCCGCCGTGATTCCGCTCGCCTGCGGCTGGAGCGACATCGGCTCCTGGTCCGCTCTGTGGGAGATCGGCCAGCGGAACGAACACGGAAACGTCTTCAAGGGCAACGTTCATTCCGAGGACGTGCGCAACTGCTATATCGAGGCCACGGGTCGGCTGGTGGCGGCGATCGGCATCGAAAACCAGGTGATCGTCGAGACCAAGGACGCCATCCTCGTGGCTGCACGGGACAGGGTAGATCGGAA
>JAJYKH010000385.1 GCA_021788685.1 Deltaproteobacteria bacterium
CTCAATGCGGGTCGCTGCTGTTTCCATGGCTTGTCTCCTTATGGATTGATCATCTACTTTCGGAGAACAAGCTTAACAGCCGCGGCCCGTTTTGCGTATCTGGCGTTTGCTACATAGTATCTCCAACCGCGCAGCGCCGCTCCTCCAACCTTCCAACTGCGCAGCGCCGCTCCTCTAACCTCCAGCCGCCTCACCTCCCCGTCAGCGTCTTTCGTTTGAGGCGGGCAAGCTCGCGCATGTCCCGGGTCTGGTCCGATTCGTCCATGATCTCCTGGCCCATGATCTCCTCGAAGATGTCTTCCAGGCTGATCACCCCGGTCACGCTGCCGTACTCGTCCACCACCACGAAAAGGTGGCTCCTTTTCTCGATGAAATCGAGCAGGACGTTGTTGAGCGGCGCCGACTCGGGCACGAAGTGGACCGGGTGCATGATCTCGGTGAGCCGCTTCTCCCCGTGCCCTTCCGAGGCCTCCAGCAGGACGTCCTTGCCCAGGACGATCCCCACCACGTCGTCGGGATCGGTGTCGTAGACCGGCACGCGGCTGTAAAGCCGCCACTGGACCTTGAGCTCGGTGGCCTCGGCAACGGTCAGGTGCTCGTCGAGCGAGAAGGTGACCGTGCGGGGGGTCATGGCTTGGCGGACAGTCTTCTCCCGCAGGGCCAGGATGTTGGAGATGATCTTTTCCTGCTGGAGGTCGATCCGCCCGGAGGCGCGGCTCAGGGCCACGGTGGCCTGAATCTCCTCGGCCGAGACCAGCAGCTCCTCGTCGCGGGTGGGGATGAGGCGGGTGATCGCCCGGACGGCCCACACCAAAGGGGCGAGGATCTTGACCAGCCAGTCGAGGGGGACCGCCATGACCAGGGCAATGCTCCGGCTGTAAGCCACCCCGACGGTTTTCGGAAGGATCTCCGAAAAGATGAGAATGGCGAGGGTGAACAGTCCCGAGAACAGGCCCAGGTACTGCTTGCCCAGGAGCCCCGCCGCCAAGGCGCCGGTGATCGCCGCCCCCATGGTGGTGGCGACCGTGTTGAGGGTGAGGATGGCGGTGATCGGCCGGTGAATGTCCCTCTTGAGGTTTTTCAGCAGCCGGCCGGACAACCGGCCGGCGCGGGAGAGGACCTCGATGTGGCTGGCGGGAACGGAGTAGAGCGCGGCCTCGAGCACGCTGCACATCGCCGAAATGACGATGGCCAGGCTGGCGGCCACAATGAGCTGGATCAAGGAGACCTCCTGTCAGGGCATCAGGGGCATGGAAGGATTTCGCAGCAATCACAAAATGATAAACGCCCGGGCGCCGGTACGCAAGGATGGAAAGCCTGGGCTGCCCCGGGCCGACCTCCCGCCGCCCGGCTGAGCGGGGGGGCGCCGCGGGAGGTCCCGGCGGCGGCCTTCCAGCTCCAAACCACGATAGACTGACCAAACCAATCCCGCTGCCACGGATTCAGGTTGATTGTTGATGGGGTAAGGAAGTATTTTCAGGTGAAAATGGCGCCTCCCCTGAAGGAAGGCCAGGAACGGCCGGAAACGACGGCCCCGGGGGGCAGGCGATCCGCTCCTGCCGGTTTTTTCATGCCCAAACGCAAGAGCTACTCCATTTTCATCGTCGACGCCGACCGGCAGGGCTGCGAATCCTTCCGGCCGCTGCTGGCGGGGTATTCCCATTTCGTCTCCTATTGTACGACCGTCACGGAAGCCAAGGCAATCATGGCCGGCATTACCGCCGACATGGTCCTCTGCCGGCTGACGGACCCCTGCCTCGCCATCTACGATTTGCTGGCGCACATCCAGCACACCAACCCCCACTGCATCCGGCTGGTGTACCAGGAGCCGGGCAGGGCCGCCGGCCTGATGAAGGCGGTCTCCAGCGGCTTTGCGCACCGGTTTTTCTACAGCCCCTGCGCGCCGCAGCAGGTCCGGAGGATCATCGAATCCTCCCTCGACCTGCGCTCCCGACTCGATGTCCAGGAATGCTGGAAGTTTCTCGATAAGAGCAGCCACATCCCGGGACTGCCGCCGGTGGTCCGGGAAGTGGAGGAGGTGCTGGCCCACCCGGACTACGAGGTGAATGACCTGGCGGCGGTGCTCGAGAAAGACCCGATCATCGCCTCCCGCCTTCTCCAGATCGTCAACTCGGCGGCCTTCTTCAAGACCGCTACCGTCAGCAGCCTCAGGCACGCCCTGGTTTTCCTGGGGGCCGGGCTGGTGCGGGAGATCATGCTCTATATCTGCGCCATGGAGGTGTTCCCTCAGCCGGCGGAGTGCCGCTACAAGGCGGTCAAGGTGGCCATGCACAGCCTGCAGTGCGCCAAGCTGGCCCGGATCGTGGCCCGGGAGGTCTCGCCGGGCCTGGAGGAAGAGGCGGGAGCGGCCGCCCTCCTCCACGACATCGGCAAGCTGGTTTACTTCTCCTTCCTGTGCCCCCGCTATGTCGAGTTCATCGCCATGCGGGGCGCCTTCGATCTCGCCTCCACCGAGGTGGAGGAGGAGGTGTTCGGCATTCCCCACACCAAGCTGGGGGGCTCGCTTCTCCTCTGGTGGAACATGCCCTTGGCCCTGGTGGAAACCGCCGCCAATCACAATTTGCCCCTGGTCGAGCTGGAGGGGATCCCCAAGAGCGTGGCCATTGCTGATCGCTGCCTGCTGGAGGCCGCCCGCGGAGAGGAAGTCACCACCGATCTGCGGGAGCTGCCGCGGGGGTATCCCCTGGCCACATGGCGGGAGATCGCGAGGAAGCTGATGAATACTCTGAGGTGAGCTCGCAAAAGGTAAATTTTAACGCAGAGGCGCGGAGGCGCGAAGACGAGCTTTTGATAAGCTGTTTTTGCGCGCTTGTGATTCTGCGTTGAATTTTTGTTCTCGAATTCCATTCGATCAGGAAGAAACATCATGAACATCGAAGTCAAAACAGCCAAAGTCCGGCCGCAATCGTATGCGGGCGACCTGGCGGTCCATTTCGTGCGGGAGATCGGAA
>JAJYKH010000386.1 GCA_021788685.1 Deltaproteobacteria bacterium
AAGGTCACCACCGTGTTCCAGTCGCGCATGTCACCCTCCGGTTGGCATGCCCCCTCCTTCCCCAAGTATAGCCCATCCCGGGCAAAATGACGAAACAGGTCGGCCCCGGCCGGAGGGTGCCGATAACCTCTCCCTCCGGACCGAGTCTGATATCGCTCCATGAGAGATAAGGTGGAGAAAGTGGTCGGGTTACGGTATGTTTCATCAGGAAACCGCACGGGGCCGGCCCTGCTCTCGCACAACAACGGATCAGGCCGCCGCTTGATGAAAGGTAAGCGATCACAGGCACGGAATCTGCTTTGTCAGCGGCCTGCTCGCGTACCCGGGTACAACCTCACAGGCTGCTTTGGTGCATCTCCGGCACCTGTGCTCGCTTACGAAAATGAGGCAGGAGCCGTCTGGGCGCTCCAATGCCCCTGTGATCGGTTACGATGAAAGAGACCGCCGTCACCGTTCAAGCACCCGATCTTGAAAGCGCCCTCGACCTGGGCGCTGTCCTGCTGGGGGTGCCGATCGAGGAAGTCACCGCCGCCCCGGCCGGTGACGGCCGCTTCCTGGTCGAGGCCCGCAACCCGCCCGGCGCCTTCGCCATCCGTCTCCAGCCGGACCGGATGGCGGCCTTCCTCTCGGTGACCCCGCCCCGGGGCACCGGCCGCCCGGTCCAGGCCGAAGACGTCATGACGGCGCTCGCCGGCAAGGGCATCGTCTTCGGCCTCGACGAGGAGGCGGTCCGCGAGGTGGTTGCCCGGGTGGCGGCGGGCGGGGCCGGGGAGAACGACGTCTGCGTCGCCCGGGGCACCCCCGCCCGGCCGGGGACCGGCACCACCATCCGATTCGATTTCCGCCTCAGCGGCCGGGACCCGCTCCTCATGACCGCGGCCCGCCAGGACCCCCTGGCGGCCAAGTCCATCATCAAGAAGCTGGTGGTCGCTGGCCAGGTGCTGGCGGTGAAGGTTCCCGGCACGCCAGCCGCGGACGGCTGCACGGTGACCGGGGAAACCGTGGCTGCTCCCCCTCCCCCGGAGGACATCGCCGTGAGCGCCGGCGCCCACGTCACCCTCCGCGAGGACGGCCTGACCTTTGCGGTGGCCGGGGACGTGGTGGCCGGCTACGCCGACTACGCCGGCGGGGTCCTGATGGTGGAAGAGCCCCTGCGCCTCGCCGCCGAAGCCATGCAGGCCCTGCTCACCATCCATCCTCCCGAGGAAAGCGGCGCCGGCCTGACCGAAGAGCTGGTGGACCAGCTGCTGGCGCAGGAGGGGGTGGTGCACGGCGTGAGCAGGGACGCCATCCAAAAGGGCTTGGCCACGGCCGCGGGGAAGGACATGGTCCTCCACGACGTGGTGGTGGCCCGGGGCGTTCTCCCGGTCCATGGCCAGGATGCGGTGATCGATCTCCTGGTGGAGGTGGAGGCCAAGGCCGGGGCGGTCTCGCAGGAAACGGACCGCATCGACTTCCGGGAGCGGAGCTTCATCCGGAACGTTCACAAGGGGCAGGTGCTGGCCCGCAAGACCCCGGCGGGGCCGGGGGTGGACGGCCGCGACGTGCTGGGGCGGGTGCTGCCCGCGGAAGCGGGGGCCGACAAGCCGCTTCCGGCCTCCACCGGCAACGTGACGGTCTCGGACGACGGGCTGGCCCTCCTTTCCGGGGCGGACGGCATGATTTCCCTGGTCCGGGGCAAGCTCGGGGTCTTCGAGGTCTACGAGGTGCCGCGGGACGTGGATTACGCCACCGGCAACCTCGACATGGCGGGCACCCTCAAGATCGGGGGGTGGGTCAGGTCCGGCTTCACCGTGCGCGCCACCGGCGACATCCTGATCGGCGGCGGCGTGGAGGGCACCCTCGTTTCGTCGGGCGCCAACATCGTCATCGCGGGCGGGGTGGTCAGCCTCACCGGCTGCCGGATCGAGGCCAAGGGGGACGTCACCGTGCGCTTCCTCGAAGGGGCCCGGCTCAGGGCGGGGGGGAACGTCTCCATCCAGGACCAGGTCATGCGCTCCATTGTCATTGCCGGCGGCACCCTCGCCGCCCTCTCCGGCAAAGGCAGGATCCGCGGCGGCACCGTGGCCGCCATCCAGGGGATCGCCATCAACGAGGCCGGCTCCGAAGCCGGGGTGAAAACCTTCCTGATCGCGGGCACCAACGTGGGCCTGAAAAGGCGGATCCTCGAGCTCGGGAAACAGATCAACGCCCACCGGCGCGAGCTGGCCAAGATGGATACCGTGCTGGCCCGGTTTCTCGGCCGGGGCCGGGGGGCGGGCCTCCCGAAGGAAACCGCCCGCCAGCTCGCCCAGGTGGGCAAACGGCGGCGCGCCCTGGCCATGGCCGAAGTCCGGCTGGCGAAATCCAGGGAGGAATTGGCCCGGGAGCTGGCGGCGATCGACCCCGGGGCCATCACCATTGCGGCGAAACGAGCGGTGTATGCCGGCACCACGGTGATCATCGGCGGACGGGTCCATCGGGTGACCGAGGACATCATGCGGCCGGTGACTTTTCATCTGAACGAAGACGGACAAATAGACTATCGCTGACCAGCAGCGATTCACAAGGAGGGGGAGATGAAATTCGAAGGCCTGCGGGTCAGGGATCTGATGCGAACCGAGGTGAAGACCATCAACAAGGACGCCGAGCTTGCCGAGGCAGCCCGGATGATGTATGAATCGCGGCTTGCGAGCCTGGTCATCAAGCCCGAGGACGACAGCGATGCCTTCGGCATCCTCACCCGGAAGGACATCTTCGAGGCCCTGCTGCTGGACGGCACCGGCGAGTGCTCCTCCCGGGTCGAAGACATGATGAGCAAGCCGGCCATCACCGTGACACCCGGCCTTTCCATCGAGAACTGCCTGCGTCTGATGCGGGTGGCCGGTGCCCGCCGGCTGCCGGTGGTCGAGGGCACCAAGCTCCTGGGGATTATAACCAGCACCGATATCTTCGACCGGATCGTCAGCTCGAAATGCTGAGG
>JAJYKH010000387.1 GCA_021788685.1 Deltaproteobacteria bacterium
GGATGAAGTCCTCCACGTAGCGGAAATCGAGCGGATGATAGGCGCGGATGGTCTCGATCTCCTTTTCATGCACATAAAACAGGGCATTCCGGCACTTAAAGTCGTTCTCGCAATGGTCCTGGTGCAAATGGGTGTGAATGACCACCTCGATGTCTTCCGGGTTCAAGCCGTACTTGGCCAGCCCCTCTTCGAAGGTATAGATCCTGCTGCCGATTTTCTGCTGCCGGTCCTCGGATTGGATCGGGTTGAGCTCGCCCGTATCCACCAGCACCTTTTTGTCTCCCCCTTCGAGATACCAGCAGTAGATGGGAATGGTATACGGCTCGCCGTAACCGTGCTGGAAGGTCATCATGCCCTTGTCGAAGACCTTGGTGCCCATGGGAATGGGATGAATCAGGTATCGGCTCATGTGGTGCCCTTCCGGAGATCAGGATTTTTCGACGGTGAAAAGCGTGCCTTCCGGCCCATCCTCGCGCGCGACCACCTTCCCGCCGGCATAAGCCACCACCCGCTCCACTTTTTCGGCCTGCGGGCGGTCGCAAAGAAACCGGAAGCGGGTGCCTGTCCCGCTGTTGCCCAGACGTAGCCTAACGTCCCTGAAGGCCCGTCAGCAGTCCCCACGGTAATCGATCGGTTCGCTCATGACCGTCCTCATCGCTTGCTTGTTTCAGCCAGATTAAGCAATTCATGAAAAACTTACAATCTGATTTCCCATGGCCGTTTTTAGGCGCAGGACTTCGCCTGACCCCGGCCCGACTGATTTGATTTTCCATCCCATCTTATGAGAAGCTGAAGGGAAAGGCCCCCACCCGGGCTGTGGGGCCAGGTAACCGCTTGGCTCCGTCCCGGGCGGCCTCCAAGGGCGTTCCCGACGAGCCTTCAACCGAGGAGATGAAAATGAAGCGTACCACCCTTTCCGGACGACCCTTGTTCTGCCTCCGGCTGTTGCTTGCCGCCGTTCTTGTCTTGAGCGTGGCCGGCCCCGGGGGATGCAGTGATGGGGGGCAGCCTGCCGGCGGTAAAGAGTACCCGCCGCCCCCCGCAATCTCCCAGCCAGCAGGCGGCCAGATGGCCAACCAGAACGTCGGCGTCAACCTGGTGACCGGTATCGAGCAAGTCGCCCAGAGGACCATCCCGGCCGTGGTCCACATCGAGGTCACCGAGCGCCGGGAAATCCCCCAACCGTTTCTGCCCTTCATGAACGATCCCTTTTTCCGCCATTTCTTCGGGAACCCCGAGCCTCCGGG
Source organism: Deltaproteobacteria bacterium (assembly GCA_021788685.1). GTDB lineage: Bacteria > Desulfobacterota > Desulfobulbia > Desulfobulbales > UBA5123 > JAJYKH01. The sequence goes on from JAJYKH010000387.1 coordinate 1,248, forward strand.
AAAAATGGAGCAAGAGATCAAGGGCATCGGCACTGGCATGCTCATGGACGCCCAAGGCCATATCCTCACCAATTACCACGTGGCGGGCGGCGCCACCAAGATCAATGTGCTGCTCGCCGACGGCCGGACTTTCTCCGCGTCCCTGGTCGGCGGCGATCCCAAGACCGACCTGGCGGTCATCCAGATCAAGGCCTCCGGCAACCTGCCCCAGGTGACTTTCGGGGATTCGAACAAGGTGCAGGTCGGGCAGTGGGTCGTGGCCATCGGCCATCCCCAGGGATTCAACCAGACGGTGACCCAGGGGATCATCAGCGCCAAGCACCGCAGCGGGATCACCGAACCGACATCCTACGAGGACTTTCTGCAGACCGATGCCGCCATCAATCCGGGCAACAGCGGCGGTCCGCTGCTCGATCTGCGGGGAGAAGTCATCGGGGTCAACACCGCCATCGCCTCCACCACCGGCGGGTTCCAGGGGATCGGCTTCGCCATCCCCAGCAACATGGCCCTGCACGTGGCCAAGCAGATCCTCCAGTTTGGGGAGGTCAAACGCGGCTGGCTCGGAGTCAGCGTCCAGGACGTGACGGCCGACCTGGCCAAGGCCTTGGGACTGAAGCAGGTCCGCGGCGCCCTGGTGGCCGATGTCATGCCGAACAGCCCCGCCTCCAGGGCCGGGATCGAGAAAGGCGACGTGATCGTTACCTATCGGGGGCAGGAGATGGCCGACGCCTCCGCCCTGCGCAATGCGGTGGCAACCACCCCCATCGGTGAGCAGGTCAAAATCGATCTGCTCCGGAACGGGCAGCGGCAGGAGGTTACCGCCACAATCGGCAATCTGGAAAAAGAGCAGGGGATGCTGACCTCCTCGGTCGAGAAACGGCTAGGGGCGAAATTCCGCGCCGTTCCTCCCGCGGAGGCCAGCAAGGTTGGCCTCGCGCCGGGACAGGGGGTGGAGATCACCGCCATCGGCGAGGGTCCCCTCGCCCGGTCGGGACTGGAAAAGGACGACTTCATCCTCGCCGTAGGCGAACAGCCCGTGGACAGCCCCGCGACTTTGGCCGCCCTGATCCGGCAATTGCCGCCCGGTCAAACCGTGCCGCTCCTGGTGATGGACCACCGCACCGGCCAGACCGTGCAAGTCCAGATCAGCTTGCGGTGAGCAGCCTTTACAAGAAGCCCAGCCGTTCTCCCCCGCTCCCGAGTTGGCCGGCCCCTCACCGGAGGGAGGCCGGGGCGAAGAACCGCAGCCGCAGGGCGTTGGTCACCACCGATACCGAGCTGAGGGCCATGGCGCCCCCGGCAATCATGGGATTGAGGGTGGGGCCGCCGAAGAGATGAAGAATGCCGGCCGCCACGGGGATCCCGACGACATTGTAGGCAAAGGCCCAGAAGAGGTTCTGCTTGATGTTGCGCATGGTGGCCCGGCTGAGGGCGAGGGACGTGAGCACCCCGTCCAGGTCTCCCTTCATGAGCACGATGTCCCCGGACTCGATGGCCACGTCGATGCCGGTGCCCATGGCGATCCCCACGTCCGCCCTGGCCAGGGCCGGCGCGTCGTTGATTCCGTCCCCCACCATGGCCACCCGATGCCCCCTGGCCTGCAGCTCGGCGACTTTGTCAGCCTTGTGGTCGGGGAGCACCTGGGCGAAAACCTGGCCGATGCCGGCCTGTTTGGCGATGGCCCGGGCGGTGCGCTCGTTGTCG
>JAJYKH010000388.1 GCA_021788685.1 Deltaproteobacteria bacterium
GACCGGGCTCAAAAAAAACGGAAAGCCGTAGACGTCGTTCAGCCGTCCCCAGCGGGGCGGCAGGCAGCCGAGCCGGTGGAGGCAGATGCCGTCGGCGACCTCCTCCCGCGGGCGGCGGGCCCGGTTGCGGCAGACCAGGTGCATCTTCCAGCCGGCATCCCGCAGGGTGGCGCAGATCTTCTCCACCCGGATGTCCCAGGGGTAGTCGGAATCCCACAGGAACAAGGCCCTCCTCTCAAGCGGCATAGAGCGCCTCGTACCGGCCCAGGACCGCATTCATGCTGAACCGGGCCTCCATGTCCTGCCGGGCGCGGGCGCCCAGCTCCCGCCGCAGCCCGGGGCTGGCGGCGAGCCGGTCCACCAGGCCGCTGTAAGCCGCCATGTCGTTCACCGGATACAGGAAGCCGGTCCGCTCGTGGGTCACGATCTCCTTGTTGCCCCCCACCTCGGAGACGACAACCGGCAGCTCCGAGGCCATGGCCTCCATGATGGTGAGGGAGGTGCCCTCGGTGAGCGAGGGGAGCGCGAAGACATCGAAGACGTTCATCCAGTCAGCCACATCGCTCCGCATGCCGAGCAACCGGATGGCCTCCGGCCTGGCCGCCGCCATCTTCTGCAGGCGAGGCAGGCTGGGGCCGTCGCCGATCACCGCCAGCCGGTACCGCCTTCCGTCTTCCCGGCGGGAGAGCAGCCAGTCGAGAAGAAATTCCACGTTCTTCTTGGGAATGAGCCGGCAGACGGTGCCCACCACCACCTCGTCGGGACCATAGCCGTGCTGCCGCCGGAGGGCGGCCCGCCCGTCCTCCCCGTAGGACCGGTAGCGGCGGGTATCCACCCCGTTGATGATGGTGGCCAGCTTGGAGGCCGGCACCCGGATAATCCCCCGCATGTAGCGTTCCAGGTCGGCCGACACGCACACGTAGCTGTCGATCAGCCGCGAGAAGATCCGGTCCTCCCAGATCCGGCCGCGGCTGTCGGGCAGGTAGCGTCCGTGCTCGGTATGGACGATCCGCCTCACCCCCGCGAGCTTCCCGGCCAGGGCCGCGTACATGATGCAGCCGCTGTGGGAATGGATGACCTCGATCCGCTCCTCCCGCAGAAAGCGGACCAGCCGGGCCAGGAGGCGAGGGTCGAACTTGCCTGGCCGGCGGCCCAGCAGCCGCACCGGAAACCCGTCCTGCCGCAGCCGGTCGAAGGTGCGGCCGTCCCGTTCGAGCGCCACGATCTTCACCTGGTAGCCCTTGGCACGCAGGACGTGGCTGAAGGTGTGGATGATATTCTCCAGCCCCCCGTAATCGAGCCAGAGGGCCATGTGCAGGAGTGTCGGCATTCTTCGCGGCGCCATCGGTGCGCTCGGGACCTTCAATGGATGGACACGAATGCCAGGGTACTTTGTCATCTCATTGCCATGTCCCGCTCCCGAAGCGCGGGAGGGGAGATGATCCCCTTTTCGACCAGGAGCAAGAACACCTGCTCCACGCAATCGTCGATGGGGGAGGACCAGGTTTCGACGCAGAGGGCGGGATCGACCGGCTCCTCGTAGGGAGAGGATATCCCGGTGTAGTTTTGAATGAGGCCGGCCCGGGCCTTGGCATAGAGGCCCTTGACGTCCCGGCGCTCGCAGACCTCCAGGGGGCAGCGGCAGTAGATCTCCAGAAAATGCTCCGCCCCGACCAGCGCCTTCACTCGCTCGCGGTCGCGCCGGAACGGAGAGATGAAGGCGGTGAGCGCGATCACCCCCGCCTCCAGGAAGAGCTTCACCATTTCTCCGACCCGGCGGATGTTCTCGCTCCGGTCCTCGGCCCCGAACCCCAGGCCAGCGCACAGCCCGTGGCGGACGTTGTCGCCGTCGAAGACGAAGGTGCGGCAGCCATGCTGGTGCAACCGCTCCTCCACCGCATGGGCCAGGGTCGACTTGCCGGAGCCGGAAAGGCCGGTGAACCAGATGTTCACCGCCCGGTGGCCGTTCAGCCTCTCGCGCCGCTTGCGGGTGACCGACGCATGATGCCAGACGATTTCCTTGTTCATGGTTTCCATTGTCTGCGATTGGAATCGGCCTCCGATTGGCCCGATCCCGATCAGCTCTCCTCCAGAATATTGATGATTCTCCCTGCCACCTGTCCCCACGTAAAGCGGCTGCGATAGCGCTCATACCCGGCATTGCCCATTTCCTGCAAAAGCGCGGGCCGTTTCAGCAGGTGGATGATTCTCTCGGCCAGGGCCGCCGGGTCCTTCACCGGGACCAGGCAGCCGGTCCGCCCCTCCTCGATGATCTCGGGCATGGCGCAGTTCAGGGTGCCGATGCAGGGCAGCCGGTGGGCCATGGCTTCGAGAAAGACGATGCCGAAGGGCTCGTACAAGGAAGGCATGACGAACAGGCTCGCTTCCGCATAGGCCTGCCGGATGCGGGCGAGCCCACGGGCTTCGCTCTTGGCGATGTACCCCCAGCATTCCACCCCCCGCGGCAGCGTTTTCAGCCGGGGGCCGAGGATAATCAGCCGGGCATCCGGCAGGGCGCGCCGCACCTGGCGAAAGCTCTCCAGGAGGACCTCTCCCCCCTTGCGCTCGAAATGGATGCCGGAAAAGAGGACGGTCTTGCCGTCGTATTCCCGCGGCGGCGTTTCCACCGTGGGCAGATTGGCCCCGGCCCCCACCACGTGCACCCGCTCCGGCCTCACCCCGTAATCGCTGATGAAGGACTCCCGGAGCCACCGGCTGAAGGTGAAGATGTGGTCCAGGCCGTTGAACACCTTTTTCTCCCAGGCCATGGCCTTGTCGATGTGGTGCCGGGACACCGGAGGATGGCCGAACGGATTGTCGAGCCGGCGGGCCAGGTTGCCGTCCTGGTAGGCACAGGTGATCTTCCGGCCGCGCGCCAGGCCCGGCACGTCGTAATGAGAGTAGATCTGCAGGAGGTGAGTGTAGTCGCCCCG
>JAJYKH010000028.1 GCA_021788685.1 Deltaproteobacteria bacterium
GGGCGGCTCGTAGGGGGCGTCGATCCCCTTCGGGGGGATGTCGCCGTCGGTGTACCCCAGAAAGGCCAGGGCGATGTAATTGGACAGGTCCCAGATCTTCGCCGATTCCAGGTACTTCTTGAAATAGGGCATGGCGGTGCCGCTGATGCCGTTCATGATCTGGTAGTAGAAGATGCCCCCGATGTACCGGTTCTCCACCAGGTGGCGGCGGAGAGTGGTGAAGTTGAGGGGCGGCGGCATGAGATAGGGGGCGGCCGGGCCATGGCCGTCGCCCACGGGGCCGTGGCAGTTGATGCAGAAGGTCTGGTAGAGCTCTTTTCCGCGCTGGAGGCTGGCCGGCAGCGGCGGGTACGGATTGGGCATGGGCCGCCAGACCGCGGGGACGTTGGCGTGGATCCACTTGATGTTCTCGTCCGGCCCGGCGAGGTAGGCGGCGACTGACCTTTCTTTCCAATCCCTCTGGCGGGCAGTCCGTTTGTCGGCGTCCTTCCGGCCCATGGCCTGGACGAAGGCGACGAGCTTCCCGATCTTGTCCGGGCCCAGGAACGCCCAGTCGGGCATGAGGGATTTGGGGCTGGTGAAGCGGGGATCGGCGAAATGGGCCAGGTGCCAGTCATCGGGGTGCTCCCCGCCCTCCTGGGACAGGTCGGGGCCGGTCCGCTCGGTGCCCAGGATGACCGGCTCCATGTCCACGTAGTCGCCCGGCTGGGCGATCCGTTCGGCGCCGATCCCCCAGTCGGTGATCCGGATGTAGAGGGAGTGGCAGTAGCCGCAGCCGTTGTTCACGTAAAGGCTCCACCCTTCCTGCTCTTCGGCGGTGAGGGGCCGCCAGCTGGCGGACGGCTTGACGTCGAGGGTGGCCATGGGCAGGAAGACCAGGACGGTGACGGACGCCCAGAAGACCAGGAGCCCGCCGATGATGAGGATGGCCGGGGTCATCTTCATGCGATTTCCTCCAGCTCCCAGACCATGGTGTCCGGGTCCACCGGCTCCCCGCGCCGCAGGGTCATGACCAGGTTGTAGAAGCCGATGAAGGAAGAGGCGATGATCGAGAGCCCCAGGCCCAGGCGGCTGCCCATGTAGGGGGGCAGCTCCGGCAGGACCTTGTAGACCAGCTCGCCGTTGTTCCAGGCGCTGCCCTGGACCAGGCCGGCAGCGGTGAGCACCAGGAAGAAGCCGGTGAGCCCCAGCATGAGGAGGCCGAACTGGAGGTTCACCAGGGCCGGGGAATAGACCCTCCGGCCGGTGATCATCGGCAGCACGTGCCACATGGTCCCCACGGCGATGAAGCCGGAAAAGCCGAGGACCGCGATGTGGGCGTGGCCTACCGTCCAGTTGTTGAAGTGGGTGACCGGCTGAAGGTAGGGCAGCGACTGCAGAGGCCCCTGGATGCACGTGATGAGATACCAGATCAGCCCGGCCAGGACGAGCCGGCCGGTCGGCTCATGGAGCAGCCGCCCGCCCGCCCCCCGGGCGGTCATCCACAGGTTGGTCAGCACGGTGAAGACCGGGATGGCCATGGTCATGGAGCTGACGGTGGACGCCACCTTGATCCAGTTGGGGATGGGGCCCTGGACGATGTGGTGGCCGCCGATGTGGGTGTAGAAGGCCACCAGGGTCCAGAAGCCGATGGCCCCCAGGGCGTGCGAGTAGAGCGGCCTTTTCACCACCCGGGGAACCACGAAGTAAGCCGCCCCGGTGGCGAGCGGCGTGAGCAGCAGGCCGGGGAGGTTGTGGCCCCAGAACCAGTGGACGATGGGGTCCAGGATGCCTGACAACGCCCCGGTCCGCGGATGCCACATGACGTTGCCGATGAAGTAGGCCCCCGAGGTCCACAGGAAGGTCCCGGTCATGTACCAGACCGAGATGTAGAGGTACTTCTCCACCCGGTTGAGGATGGTCATCACCAGGTTGAGGATGGACAGGAGCAGGGCCAGCATGAGGGAAACGTCGGCGATCCAGATGTACTCGGCATACTCCCGGCCCTGGCTGTAGCCCATGCCGAAGGAGATGGGGCCGCTCAGGACCGCCAGGTTCCAGAACAGGCAGCTCGCCCACCCGACCGGCTCCGACCACAGAGGGGTGCGGAGCAGGGCGGGGACGTAATAATAGCCGCAGCCGATCAGGACGGAGGCCACGAAGCCGTAGAGCACGGTGTTGACGTGCACCGGCCGCGCCCGGCTGAAAACCAGGGCCGGGATGTTCGCGAAGAATTCCGGGGAGACCAGGTGGATGGCGGAAAACAGGCCGTAGATGGTGCCGACCATGTACCAGACCGAGCCGGTGATGATGAAGAGGAGCGCGGTCGAGTAGGGCTTGAAGGGCTTCATGGTTATTCCCTTGTGATCCGTCCGATCCGTCCGATCCGACCGATCGGTCTGATGACCTTACCGATGACAGGTGAAGCAGTCATGGGTCGCCCCGGTCTCGCGGTGGCAGGTGATGCAGAACCCCATCACCAGGTCCTGGACCTGCTCGATCCGGTCCATGGCGGCGACGTCGCCGTGGCATTTCCCGCAGTCGATCCCCCGGTGGAGATGCACCGAGTGGTTGAAGTAGACGTACTCCGGCAGCTTGGTGACCTTTTTCCATATGATGGGCGCCCGCTCGGCATAGTGGCGGCGGACCCTCTCGATCGGGGGATAGGTGACGATGATCCGCGAATGGCACAGCATGCAGGTCTCCACCGGCGGGATGCCCGCCCGGGCCGACTCGGCCGCCTGGTTGTGACAGAACAGGCAGCTGATGCTCTTCACCCCGGCATGGATCCGGTGGCTGAAGGGAATCGGCTGCGCGGGACCGATCCGGGTCCGGAAAGAGGCATGGTACACCCCGATCATGAGCCCGACGGTCAACAGGACCGCCAGAAAGCCCGTGAGCCGCCAGCCGAAGCGGACCGGGCTGTCCCGGTAAGACTCCGCCCGCTTGGACGAAGGCTCGCCCGGGGGGTGGATCCGCACCCGCTCCCGTTCGTGGGCCGGCCGGTATTCCGGATGGCCCGGCTCCCCCGGCCTTCTCCCGGAGCCCGCGCTCATGTCCGGTCCGTGTCCTCGAAGGGCCAGTCCGGCCACCAGTATCCAAACCAGACCACCCCCAGGCCCAGCGTTCCCAGGCAGGCGGCGAGCATGGAAGCCTCGATGGCCCCGAACCGCAGGCCGGTCCTCAAGGTGGGGGCGACCAGCCACCAGCGCTCCACCCAGAGGCCGGCCAGCAGGATCAGGGCGATCCCCCCGAGGATCCAGCGGTTCCGTTTGGCGCCGACGGTGAGCAGCATCACCATGGGCCCCAGGTAGATCACCCCCAGCAGGACCAGGCTGACCAGGGTCCAGGGCTGCTCGTTCATCCGCGGGACCAGAAACCGGGTATCGACGGGCAGGTTCTCGAACCACATGGTGAGCAGCTGGCAGAACATCAGGTAGGTGGTGAGAATGGAGAGGCCGAGAATCAGCTTGCCCAGATCGTGCAGCCGTTTCGGGGCCGGATCGCTCCGGAGGATGGCCTGCAGGGTCCAGCCGGTGAGCGCGATGTACAGCCCGGAGACGAAGAAATAGGCCCCGAAGGCCGTGCTGACCCAGTGCGGATCGAGGGCCATGACCAGATCGAACCCGAGCAGGGAAAAAACGAGGCCGTAGGCAAGGGCCAGCAGGGTCGCCTGCGCCGCGCACGGCGCCCCTCGGTGCCTCCGGGCGAGATACCAGGCGGCCAGGCCCCAGAAGAGGGCCAGGGCGCCCACGTCGCGGCCGTACAGCGCGGGGATGTTGAGCCACAGCGGCCGGGGGACGTCCACCCAGGGCAGGTAGCGGCCGGCGCCGAGCCACAGGCCGCCCAGGGCGATGAGCGAGGGCAGGGCGAAGGCGGCGCCGCTCACCGCGAACCGCTCCAGGGAGCCGGCCCACTGCGCCTTGGTGATCGCCAGGATGGCGGACCAGACCACCATTCCGGCGGCCAGCGGGGTGAAGAAGATGAAATCGACCAGGAGGGCCCCCCAGGCCCGCTCCGGTTCCGGCCCGGTGGTGATCACGAGCAGCCAGTAGGCAAGGCCCGCCAGGGCGAGCAGGAGCCAGGCGCCGCCCGCAAGCCAGGGCGGGGGAGGTCGGCGGCTTTTTTCAGGTGACGGCATGGATCGCCTCCGCTTCTTCCGTTTCCCGCAGGATTTCACCCACCCGCTCCCGCTCGTTCCGGCCACACGCCACGAACAGCGCGAACTTGTCCACGCTGCAGCGCGGGTCGTAGCCGTTCGGCAACCGGAAGGACCCCAGGCGGCCGTGGATGAGCATGCCGATGAAATTGAAGACCGCGCCGGTGGCCACCGCGGCTTCGAAGCCGAAGATCACGAAGGCGATGGGGGCGACCGGCGGCTTGCCGCCCACGATCAGCTCGTTGCGGGTGGCGGCATAGACCATCAGCCCGAAGGCGCCGGTCAGCCCGAGCAGGACCCCGGCCAGCGTCCAGTAGCGGACCGGGGTGGGCCGCCGGTTGAGCAGCCCCTCGGCCTGCTTGACGCTGAAGGGGGTGAAGGTCTCCAGCCGCTCGTAGCCCTCCCGGCGCAGACGCCGGATGGCGGCAACCATCGCTTCCGCTGTGGCATAGACGGCCGAAAGGCCGGCCTCGTTCCGGCCGGGAACCGGCGCGCGGCGGGAAGGCCTTTCCGGGGGCTCCTCGGTGACGGCCTCCGGGGCCAGCTGCTCCTTGATGTCGCTCAAGGCGATCATGGGCACCTGCTTGGACAGCACCAGGACCCCCAAGGCGAAGAAGGCGAAGGTGCCCACGGTGATGCACCCCTCCACCCAGTCCGGGTAGTAGGCGCCCCAGTTGTGGGGCATGAAGTCGTGAGCGGTGGAGGCGGCGACGATGGTGTAGCGCTCCATCCACATGCCGACGTTGATCAGGAGGACGATGGGCAGCAGGGCCTTGGGGCTGCGGCGGAGCCGCCGCCAGAAGAGGGTGGCGGGCAGCAGGAAGTTGAGGATGATCAGCGGCCAGTAGGTGGGCGCGATCCAGCCCGTCGCCTGCCACACCGTCCACTGCCACTCGATCTTGTCGCCCGAATACCAGGCGAAGAAGGGCTCCACCGCGTAGGTGTAGCCCACGATCAGCCCGGTGGCGATGATGATCTTGGCGATGGACTCCAGGTGGTGGATGGTGATGATCTCTTCCAGGTGCAGGAAATGGCGCAGGGGAATGAGCAGGGTGATCGCCATGGACATGCCGGAGAGGATGGCCCCGGCCACGAAATAGGGCGCGTAAATGGTGGTGTGCCAGCCGGTGAGCAGGCTGGTGCCGAAGTCCCAGGCCACGATGGAATGGACGGAGATGGCCACCGGGGTGATGAGGGCGGCGATGAAGAGATAGCCGCGCTGGTGATGCCGCCACTGGTTGCCCGAGCCGCTCCAGCCCAGGGCCAGGGCCCGGTAGACCTTGGTGCGGGGATGGTCCGGCCCCAGAACCGCCGCGCACTGGTCCCTGGCGGCGGCGGCATCCGGCAGCAGGCCGACGAAGTAGAAGATGATGCTCACGGTCAGGTAGACGGCGATGGAAGCCATGTCCCAGACCAGAGGGCTGGTGAAATTGGGCCAGATCTGCCGCTGGGAGGGGTAGGGCAAAATGAAGTAGGCCACCCACAGCCGGCCCAGGTGCATGAGCGGGTACATGCCGGCTATGGTGATGGCGAAGAGGGTCATGGTCTCCGCCGCCCGGGAGACGGCCCGCCGGAAGGTGGCCCGCACCAGCAGCAGGGTGGCCGAGACCATGGTCCCCGACATGGCGATTGCCACCCAGAAGATGTAATTGCCGATGTAGACCCCCCAATCCACGGGATCGTGAATGCCGGCAACCCCCATGCCGGTGAGGACCTGGTAAAGCCAGATGGAAAACCAGGCGCCCACCATCAGGCCCAGGCCCGCCATGATGGGGTAGTGCACCAGGGGGGGCGGTCCCAGGGGCCGCAGCACTTGCCGGTTCACCTGATCGTAGGTGAGATCGGGGATGTTTTCCGCCATGGGCTGGGCTCCGGTTCCTCGCTTGTTTCAGATGCAATCCGCTTGAGAGCGCTGCGCGGTTGGAGGTCGGAGGAGCGCTTCGCTTGAGGTTGGAGGCAACTGCCTCAGCAACGAGCCCTCATGCGCCCTTGAGCCTTTGCCTCCAACCTCCAACCTCTAACCTAATGCTTCTCCTGGCCTTTGCCTCCGACCTCAAACCAGCGGCGCTTCGCGGCTGGAGGTTGGAGGAGCGCTTCGCTTGAGGTCGGAGGCAACGGCCTCAGCAACAAGCCCTCATGCGCCCTTGAGCCTTTGCCTCCAACCTTTAACCTCCAACCTAATGCGTCTTCTGGCCTTTGCCTCCGACCTCAAACCTCCAACCTAACGCGCCTTTCAGCCTTTACCTCCAACCGTTTTCTCGATCCTCCGCAAATAGGTCACCGCCGGCTTGGTGTTGAGCTTTTCGAGCACGTGGTAGCGCCTGGGGTCCTGTCTGGTCAGCCGGGTCACCTCGGCCTTCGGGTCGAGCAGGTCGCCGAAGGTGTAAACCTTGGCCGGGCAGGACTGGACGCAGGCGGGCTGGATCTCGCCGTCCCGGATGGGGCGGTCTTCCCGCAGAGCCTGGTATTCGGCCTGGCGGATGCGTTGAACGCAGAAGGTGCATTTTTCCATGACCCCCCGGCAGCGGACGGTCACCTCCGGATTGAGCTGCCACTGGAGGGGCTCCCGCCAGAGGGTGTTCAGCCAGTTGAAGCGCCGCACCTTATAGGGGCAGTTGTTGTTGCAGTAGCGGGTGCCGATGCAGCGGTTGTAGATCTGGGCGTTCAGCCCCTCCTCGGTGTGGACCGCGGCGAACACCGGGCAGACCGGCTCGCAGGGGGCGGCATCGCAGTGCTGGCAGAGCATGGGCAGCCAGCCGATCTTCCGGGGCCGCTCCTCGTGCTCATAGGGCACTACCCTGAGCCAGGCCAGCTCCCTCCCCTTTTCGAGCTGCTCCCGGCCCATGACCGGGATGTTGTTCTCGGCATAGCAGGCCACGGCGCAGGCGCCGCAGCCGATGCAGCGCTGGAGGTCCACCACCATGGCCCAGCGGTGCTTCTTGTACTCGTGCGGAGGGTAGAGGTCGCGGTCCTTCCTGTACCCTTCGGGGAGGGGCAGGATAAGCTTGTCGCCCCCGGGCTTGGCCCGGTTCGCCGTCGCGAGGCCTTCCCACTGCAGCAGGTTCCGCCCGTGCTGGTTGCTGGTCGCGGCGGCCCGGACCACCTGCCCGTGCTCGCCGGTTTTGCGGACGCTCACCCGGGCGAAGCAGGACTCCTGTCCCGGGGCGAGCAGTTGGAAGGGGTTGGCGCCCACGCCCGCCGCGGTCCTGCCCAGCTGCCAGTGGCCCTGGCCGAAGGGGATGGCCGCCGTCCCCTCGACCACGTCGTCCGTGACCCGGGCCGGCGCCCGGATGGCCCCGGCCGGGCTCTTCAGCTCGAGCACGTCGCCATTCTCGATGCCCAGCTTCCCGGCGGTCCGCGGATGGAGATCGATCCAGCTGCCCCAGACCAGGTAGCTCACCGGCTCCGGGTTTTCCTGGAGCCAGCCCCGGTTGGCCACCCGGCCGTCGAAGAGCATGATGTGGGGCCAGGCCCAGAGCTCGATCGCCTCCCGGGGCCAGGAGGGCGCCAGGGGCTCCGTGAAGGGATTTTTTGCCGCCACCGGGGGCGGCGGCCCTCCCTTTCCGGTTGGCTCCTTCCAGAAGCCTCCCCGCTGCAGCGCCTGCCGCCAGAACGGCTCGAAACCGCCGGCCGGCTTTGCCTGACGGTGGACATCCCGCCAGCGCTCCTGCACCCACTCTCCAAAATCAGCAGGCTGGCGGCCATTCCGGGAAATCGGCTTTCCCGCCGCCCGGGCGAGGGCGAGCAGGAGGTCGCCAGCGGACCGGGTGTCGTAAAGCGGCGCCATCGCGGGCTGCAGGAGGTTGTGGACGAAGGGATACGGGTCGTAGTCGCCCCAGCTTTCGTACGGGGAATGGAGGGGAAGCACCCAGTCGGCCAGCACCGCGGTCTCGTTGAACATCGTGCCGGCAAACAGGATCGTTCCGGCCCGGGCCAGACGCTCCGCCGTTTCGGGCCGGCTGAAGACCGGATTGGCCTCCAGGATGAGGAGCACGTCCCGGGGACCCAGGGAATCGAGGAAGCGGTCCAGCTCGTCGCGGGTGGCGGTGTGCGACAGGGCGTGGGGGTGCGAGAAATCCACGGTTTTCCCCAGGCGCCCGGCGGCGGCGTTGAGCAGGGCCGCGGCTGCGGCCAGGTTCCGGGCGGACGGGCCGGACCCGCCCGTCGGACCGGCCAGGGCCACGCTCGCCTTGGCCTGGGAAAAGGCCCGGGCAGCCTCCTTCACCTTTGCCTCGGGCACCGCTTGATAGAGGGGGCGCAGGTCGATCTTTTGCAGGACCCCGTCGAGGAATCCGAGGTCGTGCTTCGTCCAGCCCTCCTCGCGCATGGCCATGAGCATGGCCACGGCGAAGGGAGTTTCCAGCCCGGGCGCCACCTGGAAGAATTCGTCCGCGTTGGCGGCGGTCATGGAGAGCCGCGGCCCGACATAGGTGAAATCGCCGACCCGGCCGTCCCGGTAGGCGTGCATGTCGGAGAACTGCGAGGCGAGCTCCACGTTGGACACCCAGCCCTCCAGGAAATCCGCCCCGAAGCTGATGATGGAGTCGCATCCCCGGAGATCGTACCGGGGGATGACCGGCTTGCCGAGCACCGCCTGGTGGGCCTGGCGCAGCGGCTCGTAATCGAACGGCTCGTAGAAGAGCAGCCGGCCGGAGCCGAACGCGCCGGCGAATTCCTGGAGCAGCTCGGCCAGGCTGCCGGTTTCGAGCTGGCTGATGACCGCCACCCGGCCCCCGGGCGCGCCGAGGAGGCGGGCGATCCCCCCGAGGGCCTGGCTCCATGGAACGGGTGCCCCCTGCCCGCGGTTTTTCCGGAACAGGGCCCGGGTGAGGCGGTCCGGGTCGTACAGCCCCTGGAGCGCCGATTGCCCCCGGGGGCAGAGCCCGCCCCGGCTCACCGGATGGTCCGGAATCCCCTCCGCCTTGGTCACCCGGCCGTCCCGGTGGCGCAGGAGCATGCCGCAGCCCGCCGGGCACTCCCGGCAGCCGGTGGCGAAGATGGCCCACTCGCCCGGCTCGATGTTCTCGGGCGGGATCACGTACGGGATCAGCTTTTCATAGGATTTGCCGCCGAAGTTGGCGGCCGCGGCGGCAAATCCCAGGAAAGCGCGCCGGGAAATCCGGGCCATGCGGCTCCTTGGGCTTGGCTGGAGATGAATTTCAGGGAAGCGCGGGCAAAAAAGAATCTATTCTATGCTAGGCTTTCGGAAAGAAGGGTGTCAAGGCGCTGGTCAAGGGAGGACGGCGGCTCGTTTTCTTCTCATCAGGTTTGTTAGGCGAGCGGGAGGAGCGGGGCAAGAGCATCAACCCGTGGGCCGCCGAGGCCAGGGACCGGGTGGTGCGCCGATTGAGGGGGGGGAAGGCTGGTTTTAGCCAGCGTCCCGGCCTTTCATGCATGCCAAGCACCGGAAGCAAGGCATGCGGCTTTCCTATGGATTCATCGGGAGGCCGCATCTTCGGGGCTTGAGAGGGGGCGCGTGCGGACGGATGAGGTGGCATGAGCCCACCACGGCGAAATACGTGGCCGCGGCGAGGACCGAGATATAAAAGCTCACCGGAAACCGGGTGGCGAGCGCCAGCAGCAGGCCGCACCAGACGAAACCGATTCCCAGCGCCACCGAGAGGATGATCGCGGAAAAGGGTTTTTGCGTGAGGTGCTGGGCGATAGCGGCAGGAGCGACGATGAGAGCGAAAACGAGCAGAATGCCCACCACCTGAATGGCTTCCGAGACGGTGATCGCCAGAAGGGACATGAACAGCGTCGAAAGCCATTTGATCCGCACGCCGCGGGCCTCCGCGACCTCGGGGTCGATCGAGGCGAAAAGGAGCGGCCGGAACATCACGGCAAGCGCCACCAGCGTCGCCAGCCCAAGGGCGGCAGTCAAGGCGATGTCGGCCCGGGTGACGCTGAGAATGGAGCCGAAGAGCACGCCCACCGTTTCGGTGGCCGAGCTGGTATAGAGCCGGAGAAAAAGCACGCCAAGGCCGAGCGCGAAGGCCAGGGTGATGCCGATTTCGATGTCGCGGCCCTTGATGCGCTTGCCGAGCGCGCCGATCCCGATCCCGGCCGCGACCGTGAATCCGGACGTGCACACGAGCGGGCTTACGCCCAAAATGGCCGCGAGCGTCGCGCCGGCAAAACCGATATGCGAGAGGGCGTGCGCCGCGAAGGCCTCCGCCCGGAGCACCACGAAATATCCCATGATCGCCGAAACGGCGGCAATCAGCGTGCCGGCGAGGAAGGCGTTTTCCACGAAGGGCTGCTTGAGGAGGAAAATCATGATGATCGGAAATTACCGGCGGCGGGTTGAAGCAGCCGGACCGCCGCATAGGAGATGAACGAGATCGTGGCGATGTAGAAGCTCACCGGCCAGGTGCTGGTTGCGGCAAGAAAAATGCCCAGCCAGGTGTATGCCAGGGCCAGGGCGACGGAGAGGATGATCGCCGTGCCGGGCCGG
Source organism: Deltaproteobacteria bacterium (assembly GCA_021788685.1). Classification (GTDB taxonomy): domain Bacteria; phylum Desulfobacterota; class Desulfobulbia; order Desulfobulbales; family UBA5123; genus JAJYKH01. The sequence goes on from JAJYKH010000028.1 coordinate 10,596, forward strand.
CGGGCCAGGCGCATGGCGGTCGCCGTCGGTCCTACCAGGAGCGTGAAAATAAGAAGGATGCCTACGACCACCGCCGACATCGAAACGGCGACGGCGACGAGCACCAGAAACAGGACGCCGAGGAGACGGACCGGCACGCCGCGCGCCTCCGCGACCTCGGGGTCGATGGAGGCGAAAAGAAGCGGCCGGGAGATGGCGGCCAGGGCGGCAAAGGCCGCGATGCCGAATGCGGCCGTAACCAGGACGTCGGTCCTCGATATGCCGAGGATGGTCCCGAAAAGGATACTGTAGGCGCGCTCGGCGTAGCCCCGGTAAAGGGTTATGAAGAGGGCGCCCAGCCCCAGCATGAGCATCATGATGATGCCGATGTTCATGTCCTCTTCGCGGAAATTTTTCCCGGAGAGCCCGATGGCGATGCTGGCGGCTATCGTGAAGAAGAACAGGCCGAAGATCGGATCGATCCCCAGGACCAGCGCGCCCGCGGCCCCGGCAAAGCCGATGTGCGAAAGGGCGTGGCCGGCGAAGACAAGCCCGCGCGTGGCCAGGAAGTAGCCGATAACCCCCGCGACGACGGCGACGATCGACCCGGCAAGGAATGCATTTTGGATAAAAGGATACCGGAAGATGGAGAGGTCCATGAGTGACGGAATCGAGCCGCTGCTGTTTTATGTATCCGCTCCAACGACGAAAATCCTGCCGCCCGAGCGGACGACCTCGACCTTTGAATGGTAGAGCTGCGAAAGGGTCTCGCTCGTGATAACCTCCTCGGGCGAGCCCAGGACGCCGTGCTTGCTCGCCAGATAGAGCACGCGGTCAACGACAGACGCCAGGGGATTGAAGTCGTGCGAGATGAGCATGACCGTTACCCGCCGCTCCCGGCAGATCGAGGCTAACAGGGCGATGATCTCCCGGGCGTGGCTGATGTCGAGGCTCGACAGCGGCTCGTCCAACATCAGGATCCTGGGATTGGTGATGAGCGCCTGCGCGATGAACATCTGCTGCTGCTCGCCGCCCGAAAGGCGGCCGACCGGCGCGTCCGCCAGATGGCAGACCCCGACCTCGTCCAGGACCTTTTCGATGGCGGCGTCGCGCTTGCGGCTGGCGAAGCCGATGCCCCATTTATGGCCGTCGAGCCCGAAACCGACCACGTCGCGCGCGCGCAAGGCCAGATCGGTCTCCAGGACCCGGTGCTGGGGGGCATAGCCGATTTCGCTCGCGCCGCGCCGCGGCGGTTTGCCCAGCACCGCGACTTTTCCGCGCAGGGGTGCGATCAGCCCGAGGATCACCTTGAACAGCGTCGTTTTGCCGGCCCCGTTGGGGCCGAGCACGGCCACGAGCTCCCCCTGCTGCACCTCGAAGCTGACATCTTCCAGGACCGTCCGGCCGTCCACCCGGACGGCGAGATTTTCAGCCGCTATGGCCGCTGGCGCGCTGCCCATCTTCAGTGCCCGCTGGCGGCCGCGAGCGCCTTCTCGATCGCGTTCAGCTCGCCAATCATCCAGGATTGATAGGTCTTTCCGGCCGGCATCGTCTCGGTAACGGGCACCTCGGGAATACCGCGCGCCTTGGCGGCGGCAAGCAGGTTGGCCGTTATCGGCGTCACCGTCTGGCGGTTGTAGATCAAGATCCTGATTGCTTTCCTGACGATTTGATCGTTGGCGGCGGCCACGTCCGCGGCCGCCGGCTCATTGCCCTCCGCAATCGCCCTCTCGAAAGCAAGGGGCGTGAGGACCCGGAGCCCCATCGACCTGGTCTGATAAAGGTAGACCGTCTCGGTGAGACCGACCGGGGTTCCCGCGTATCGGGATCGAATCTCGTCTATTTTCGCCCGGATGGGCGCCAGGGAGCCGTTGAACCTGGCGAGATTGCCCCGGAAAGCCTCCCCGCCGGCCGGGTCTTTCTTTTCAAGCGCGCTGGCGATCGCACGGGACACCGCCTCGATATTTTCGATTCCATACCAGACATGCGGGTTGCCCGGAAGCGGCTCGGGTGCGATTTTTCCGGCTGTTATGACGATCCGGTCCGGATTGGGCGAGGCCGAGAGCAGCTTGTCCATCCACGTGTCGTAGGCGAGCCCGTTCTCGATGACGATGTCGGCCTTGGCGACCGCGATGCCGTCCTGCACGGTTGATTCGTATTCGTGCGGGTCGATGTTGGGATTGGAGATGAGGCTTTTGACGGTTGCAGCGCCGCCGGCCAACTGCCGCGCGATGTCGCCGTAAAAATTCTCGGCGGCGACCACCCGGATGCCGATGGCGGGCGGGGTGTTTGTCTTCACCGCTTTCTGCGGGCCGCCCGAACGGACGATGAGATAGATGCCGACCGCCGCCACGGCGGCCGCTAGGGCGATGATGAGCTTTTTCATGAAGGTGGCGCCCTTGCCTATTTCTTCCCTTCCGTGCAGTCGGGGCAAAGCCCCTCGATGAGCACCTTTTGCCTTTCCGCGACGAAACCCTTTCCGAGCGTGCCCTGGGAATGGACCTTAAAGTCCTCAAGGCAGGCCGTCATGCCGCAACTGCGGCACGAAAAGTGCGGATGGCAGCTTCGACCGCTGCACCGGTCCGGAAGCTCATACACCCGGTGCCTGCCGTCCACATAGGCCATGTGGATGACGCCCGCGGCGGTGAAGGCGTTCAGGATGCGGTAAACGCTGGCCCTGTCCAGCTTCAGCCGGAGCATTTCCATGATCTGTCTTTGGGCCAGGGGCTTGCCGGTCTCGAAGAAGAGCGCGAGCACCTCCGCCCGGCCCTTTGTCGCCCTGAGCCCGTTTTCCCTCAAAAGGCCCGAGATGCGCCGAGCCGACGCCATGCAAGATTTTTGGCTTTGATGCGACATCAACAATTCCTACTTTTCTTGAGACCGATTTCTCCTCTTGCCGTGAGCGGCGGCGATCTTAACATTTTCTACAATATATGCGATAGAGTTGCAATAAGCAGAAATTTGTTTTTGCGGCAACCTCGCTCCATTCGTATCGACAACTCCAAGGCTCCAAGGTTCAGGCGGAGGGGAGGGAAAGGAATCCTGCCGTCCCTGGGGCTGGCCGCTGCGGGCCAGGGCCAGGGCCAGGAGCTCGGTGAGACCGGCGACGGACACCGCCTTCTCCCGGCTCCCGCTGTCCCTGAATGTGGCGGCAATGCCGGCCAGCTGCGCCCCGTTGTCGTGGGCGGGGGTCAGGACGAGAAAGACGATAGGGGACCAGGAGGCCGTCCGGGGCAGCGAAATCGAGGCCAGCGCTCGACAGCGGCGGCAACCAGCATCCCCACAGGTCGCAGCGGAGGAAGTCGAGGTCTGTCTTGGCGACGACCGGCGCTCCGGATGGAGAGGACGGTGGCATGGACAGGACGAAGGTCAAGCGGTTGGCGCCGGCCTCGATTCCGAGAGGACCCGGCAGATGCCAAGCGGAGAATGCGCTCTCCGGCCCTCGCGGGGAGAAGCCTTGCCCAGATCTTTCCGTGCGGATGGCCCCGGGCAAGCGAAGAGGCCCGGCCGCATCTTCCGCCCGAGCCTCACAGCTGACCCGCCGCCTCACCCCGGAGCCAGACTTAACAAAAGAGACGCAACGAGTGGCACGCCGCCGTCACACCACGCCTCCGCCGCACCTCGCTGGTTGTTCGGCTACTTCTGGCCATGAATGACCCCGGGCTCCCAGCGGCCCGACATAATCGGCGGCGCTTCGCGCATCCTCTGGCTCAGGCCGACCTTCAGGACATCCCGGCCCAGGTTCGCGTTCAGCAGCTGGGCCGCGGCGGTATAGAACGCGGTGAAGCTGGAGAGCATCAGCAGGTACCCGGCGAAGGTCTCCACCCAGCCGGCGCCGGTCAGGAACGCGATCGCCGCAATGGTGGAGCCCGCCGCCAGGAATCCCAGCAGGGTGGTGATCGCCATGTTCTCGGCCGAGGCCGCGATCATGCCCACCCAGGTGATCGCCGCCACGGTGATGAACCAATAGCCGAGCTCGGGGAAATAGAGGTGGGCCGGCCGGGCG
>JAJYKH010000029.1 GCA_021788685.1 Deltaproteobacteria bacterium
GAACAGGAGGCGATGGCCCGCTCCCAGCAGGGCCGGGTGCGGTCCGTGTAGGCGGAGCATGCATTCCGTTTTTCCGCGGGGCACTTGGTGATCTCCCAGCAAGGAGTGAGGTCGAGCAGCATCTTGATGCCGGGAATGCTGATCCCCTTATCATGGATCACTGTCCGCAAGCAGCGGATCCATTCGATATCGTCATTCGAAAAATAGCGTTTGTTGCCCTGCCGCGAGGGCTTGATCAGTCCTTCTTCCTCGTAAATCCGCAACGTCCGGGGGTGAACGGAGAGGAGCTTGGCGGCAACGCTGATGGGATAGATCGGCATACTGTTGTCTACGGCCATAGTTGCCTCCTTCGGATGGTGGTCAAGCGGGACGCGGCTGCGGTTCTGGACTTGAGCGAAAGGCCGGGGAGGAAAACTGTGCGGGAACGGGCGATCATGTTTCGGTATGGAATAATCCTTCTTCGAGTCGGTGGTTTTAAATTATAAAAAATAATTTCCAAAAATGCAGGTAAAAAAGTCGCTCCAGAATACGTTTTTTGGCGAAGAAGGGGCTGCCGCCGGATAAGGGGCGCCCCCCCCGGTTCTATTGATTGGAGGAGCCGCGCAGGCCCTGGAGGACTTTGGGATGGGGGTCGTCCTGGGCCAGGAGAATGTGGCAGGTATTGCAATCTGCGGGAATCGTCTCCCCCGTCGCCGTCCGATGCGAGCCGTCATGGCAGCGGAAGCAGCCGCGGTCGAAATCCTCGCCATGGCCCAAGAAATTCTGGTAGGTGCTCCAGCCGATGCTCATCATGGGAAAGACGTTCTCCGCGTAGGCCTGTTGGGCGCCGCTGATGGCCTGGTTGAGCATGGAGGGGTTCTTGGCAACCAGGTCCGGATAGTTTTTTTTGTACCAGGATCGCAGCCCGGTGGCGATGCTGTTTTTGGCCTCCTCCAAAGTGGCGTAGCTCCGGGTGACTTCTTCCTTGGCCTGGCGCTTGATGAACGGCAGCTCGGTTGGGATCTTGCCCGTCAGCAGTTTCTGGTCGAGGGCCTCATCGGGCGACAAATAGATGTGGGTCGGCCGGTTGTGGCAGTCGATGCAGTCCATCACCCGGGTGGTCCCCTGGTTTGCCTTTTCGCTCTTCCCATCGTCATTGCTGAAGACGACTTCGGCGCCGCCCGGCTTCGTCAGGGTCACGTCGGTGATCGTCTTGCGGGCATCGTCGGTGTACCTGTAAACGATCTTGTTTCCCGGCGCCACGTGCCAGTGGATGCCGTGCGCCTTCTCCCCCCGGTAGCCGCCCGAGCCCACCTTCATGAGGAGCACGGTCTCTACATGGGTATTTTTCTCATCAGGCAGGAACTTATCTTTCACGATGAGCTTATCGCCTTGGAAAAACTCGGGCCGGTGGCATTCCTCACAGGTGTCCTTGACGGGGCGGAGGCTGTCGATCGGGGTTTTGATCGGCCGCGGGTAGGTATTGAAGGCAACGGCATACAGCTGTTTTATCCCGGAGATCTTCGCCTTCGTGAACCACTCGGCTCCCGAGCCGATATGGCACTCGACGCAGGCAACCCGTGAGTGGGGGGAGTTCTGATAGGCGGTGTATTCGGGGGTCATCACCTGGTGGCAGAACGTCCCGCAGAAGCTGACCGATTCGGTATAGTGATAGCCCGTATAGGAGACAAGCCCGATGACGAAGACGTTGAGCAGGGTCAGAAAGGTGGCCACGGTGATGAGCTTGCGCAGCCGCACGAACTTGTTGGGCGCGGTGAATTGCTCCTTCAGGTAGTCGTAGGTGAACAGCCCCACCTCCTCCTTCCCCTTGAAGAAGAACAGGCCGAAGAAGACGAGCACCAGCCCCGTGATAAACAGAGGGCTGAGCACCATGTAGATGAAGAACCCCAGGTACGGGTTACGGATGATGCCTTGGACGTCGAGGATGCCGGCGATGACGAGCACAGGAAAAGTGATGGTGGTGATGGCGGCACCGATCAGTGAGACTTTGCTCCGGGCAATGCCCTTGACGAAGGCCTTGACGATATCCGTGAACTTGACCACGATTTTTTCCTCCCCCCTCGTTTCGGTGATCTTGATAACGACTGCTGCTTGAGATTGAATATACCCGAGAGGTGAGCAAAAAAATAGAGTAATTTTAATAAGTTATGTTAAATTCTAACTGGTAGGATTCGGTCGTGATTTCCAGGGAGGATTAGCTGAAATTTAAATTTCCACAAATCTGGTGGCGGAAAAAAACGGAGCAACTGCGGAAGGATGGGGAAGGAGGGGGCCGGAGCGGTCAGGCGGCCAGGTCCGAGCGCTGGGTGCAATGGGCGGCGGCCGGGCAGCTATCGCACTCGGCCGGGGAGCCGCCTTGGTGTTTCTCCAGCCGTTTTTTCTGGGAGCATTCGAAGATGATGTCGATTTCCTCCCGGTCCAGGGTTTCGGTCTGAAGCAGGATTTCGCCCAGGCGGCCCAGAAAGTCCTTTTCCAGCATGAGCATTTCCAAGGCCTCCTGGTAGCAGGTATCGACCAGCTTCTTGACCTCCTGGTCGATATGACGGGCCGTGGTTTCGCTGATGCCGAGCTGGGTCGTATTCTCCGCGAGAAATTCCCCTTCGTTCCGAGCGAAGGCCATGGGGCCGAGCAGGGTGCTCATGCCCCAGCGGCAGATCATCTTGCGGGCGATCTCCGTGGCTTGAAGGAGGTCATTTTCGGCGCCGGTGGTCTGCTGATGGAGAATGATTTCCTCGGCGGCCCGGCCCCCCATGAGGATGGTGATGCGGTTGCGCAGGTACTCCTTCGTGTAGGCATGGCGGTCGTTCAGCGGCAGCTGCTGGGTATGCCCCATGGCCCTCCCCCGGGGGATGATGGTGATCTTGTGGACGGGGTCGGCCTCCGGCAGGAAGCGGGCGAGGATGGCGTGGCCCGCCTCATGGAAGGCCATGGTTTTGCGGTCCTGCTCGCTGATCACCAGCCCCTTCCGCTCGATGCCCATGAGAATCCGGTCCTTGGCGGCGTCGAAGTCGTGGGAGTCGATGAAGTCCTTGTCGGTGCGGGCGGCGATGAGCGCCGCCTCGTTGACCAGGTTGGCCAGCTCGGCACCTGTGAAGCCGGGGGAATTGCGGGCGACCTCCCGCAGGTCGAAGTCCTCGGCCAGCCGCTTGTCGCGGGTGTGGACCTGGAGGATCTTCAGCCGTCCCTTCACGTCCGGAGGCAGGATCGTGATCTGGCGGTCGAAACGGCCTGGCCGCCGCAGGGCGGGATCGAGGATGTCCGGCCGGTTGGTGGCGGCAAGCACGATGATGGTGTCCTCGCGGCTGAAGCCGTCCATGGCCACCAGGAGGGCGTTCAGGGTCTGGCCCCGCTCGTCCTGGCCGCCGAAGCCGCCCGCTCCGCTCCGAAGCACGCCCACCGCGTCGATCTCGTCGATGAAGACAATGCAGGGGGCGTTCTTCTTCGCTTCCCGGAACAGGTCCCGCACCCGCGAGGCGCCGACCCCCACGAACATCTCCACGAAATCCGAGCCGCTGAAGCTGTAGAAAGGGACTCCCGCTTCCCCGGCGATGGCCTTGGCGAGAAGGGTCTTGCCGGTGCCGGGGGGGCCTTGCAGCAGCACGCCGCGGGGGATGTTCGCCCCGAGGCGGCTGAACTTCTTGGAGTTGACGAGAAAATCGATGATCTCGATGAGCTCCTCCTTGGCCTCGGGGATGCCGCCGACGTCCTCGAAGGTGATCCGCCTCTCGACGGTCGCCATGTCGATCATCTTGTCCCGGGCGAAATCCTCCCGCTCTTCCGTTGGCACGGGCGCCTGCCTGGTGCGGTTGACCGCGAGCCAGGCGAGGAGCACCAGCACCACCGGCAGGGTGATGGTGAAAAGGTTCCGGAGGGCCGGGTCTCCAGGCGGTTCCGCGGAGATCGCGACTTGGCGCCGGCGCAGCTCTGGAAGCAGGGTACCCACGTCCGGGGCGTAGGTGGCGAACTCCTGGCCTGTATCGTCCTTGAGGGCGATCCTGCCCCCGTCGAGGCGGACCTCGGTCACCTCCCCGTGGTCCAGCATGGTAAGGAACTCGCTATAAGCGAGGGGAGGGAGCGTATGCTCGAGCTTCCAGAAGAGAGCGCCGGTGCCGGCAAGCAGGCCAAGAAGAAAGAAGACGAGCAGGAAGTTGATCAGTCGGGCCATGAGGGTTCCTGGAGCGTCGCGTTGCGGCCCCGGGGCCGAATGGGGGTGGAGCTGGCCGGATGCGCTCATAGTACAGGAATGGTTTCCAACTGCCAATAAAAAGGTGATCGTGCAAAAATCTCGGAGCTTGGCGGGCGGGAACGAGGGAGCAATACGTCATCCAAGCGGCTTGGCGGCGGAGCGTTTTTGCAAGGTCCACAATAAAAAAGCCTGAACACCGGAGGCGTTCAGGCTCGGTTTCCGGTGGGACGGGAGTCAGGCGGTCAGCCCCCGAAAAGGGCTGCCAGCCATCCGCGGACCAGATCAATGGGGCCGCTCCGGATCAGGCCGATGAGCAGGCAGAGGAGCCCCCCGAAGCCGATCAGGGCACCGCCGGCCAGCAAGGCCCCGATGCCGGTCCTGGAGACTTCCATTTCCAAGTCGGCCGGATCGTCCCGCCGGGAAGCGGCAGTGTGGAGCCGTTTCTTGACTTTGGCGGCCGCTATGGCAATGGCGTGCTTCATCGTGGCGTTGCCGCTCAGGCGCTCACATGCCGGTGACGGCCGAGATCCAAGCCTTGCAAGGGCGATCGGGCCGCCGCTGGTGACCATGCCGCTCACGAAGCAGGACACGGCCCACAAGCCGATGGCGCCGGACACGGTTCCGACCGCGGCGATGGCTTTCCCCGAGATCTTCAAATCCGCGAGGGTCTTCTCCATAGATGCTGCTGCGGAACGGGTGCGGCTTTTGGTCATGGTCGAGCTCTTCATGCGTTGCCTCCTTTTCGCCCCCTTTCAGGTCCTTGCCGTGCGACACGGCGCCACATGCTCTTACTGTTAAAAATAGAGTCTCCCATGCTTGATGTCAACAGAAAATGTCGTAATTTTAATTAGTTAGTTATCAGTAATAGCTGTCAGGATCAAGGCGAGATCAATTGCCTGGATAGCAAGCAGCACGATTCACCTCCTTTTCTGACAATGCAAATTGGCAGGTCCGTCCTGCCCGGAAGAGCTTGGCAGCGGTCAGGCGGACAGCGGGAGTGTGGGCGAGCACCGCGAGGGGCGGGGCGGCTTGCGTCAGGAGCCGGGGGGATATTTCTGGAGCTTGCGCTGCAGGCTGCGGCGGTGGATGCCCAGCTTCTTGGCCGCGCTGGAGATGTTGCCGTCGCAATCACGGAGTACCCGGTTGATGTGCTCCCATTCCATGCGGGCGAGTGACGGCGGCTGCCAGTCGTCCTCGGTCAGGTCCAGGCGGAGGCCCGGATCGCGGGCGAACGCCTTCAGGATGTCGTCGGCGTCGGCGGGCTTGGGCAGGTAATAGAGGGCGCCCAGTTTGGTCGCTTCCGTGGCGGTGGCAATGGAGCCGTAACCGGTGAGCACCACGCAACGCAGGCCGGGGTGGATCTTCCGGCCGTCGGCGATAAGGTCCAGCCCGCTGCGGCCCGGCATCTTGAGGTCGATCACCGCCATGGCTGGCCGGTGCTCGCCGATGATCTCGATGGCCTGGCCGTAATCGGCCGCGGTGAACACTTGCAGCCCCCGTTTGGCAAAAGCCCGGGCCAGCCGCCCCCGGAACAGCTCTTCATCATCCACCACCAGGATCGTGCTCTCGGTGCTCTTCATCCCTTATTCCCTCTGACTGGAGTAGATGCCAATTCGATCCAGGGCGAGCAGCAGCGTCGCCCTGGTCCCCGCCCCGGGCGCCGAGTGGAGCCGCAGCTCGCCGCCGTAGCGCTCCGCCACCGAACGGGCCAGGAACAGCCCGAGTCCCATGCCCTGGCCCGGTGGCTTGCTGGTGAAGAAGGGCTCCGTTGCCTTGGCGAGGGTTTCCCGGTCCATGCCCGTGCCCCGGTCTTCGATCTCGAAGGCGAGGTGCCGGCCGTCAAGCCGGCTGCCGATCACCACCGGTGTCCCGTCCGGGGAGGCGTCCAGGCCGTTTTTGATCAACCCCTTCAAGGTGCGGTGGAGGGTGCTCGCCGGCGTCCTGATCCGCAGCTCCCCCGTGCCGTTTCTGACGATCACCCGGCTTTGCTGCCGGGGGGGAAGAAGGGCCACCGCCCGGGCGAGCAGCTCACCCACCGCCTGCTCCTCCTCCGCCTCGCCGAGCGGCTCGCCGGCATCGGCCGCCATCTGCTGGAGGATCTCCTTGCATTTTTCTACTTGGCCCCGGATCAGGCGGGCATCTTCGATCAGCTCGGGATCGGCCTCCTCCTGGCGCAGGGTCTGGACCATCTCGCCCGAGGCCACGGCAATGGTGGCGAGCGGGGTGGAGAGCTCGTGGGCGGCACCGGCCGAGAGGGTGGCCAGCGCGGCCAGCTTTTCGTTTCGCACTTTCTCTTCCTTGAGCCGGGCTAGGGTTTCCTGGTGCTGCTCCAGGGCCTTCTGGATCTTGCCAACGAAAAAGACGATGAACACGGCGGTCACGGCGAAGGCGATCCACATGCCCCGGAGATGGATGGCCAAGTGGGAGGGGTCGATTCCTCCCTGGGCCGCCTGGAGATGGCAGGCGGGCTGCGGTTCCCCCAGGAGCAGGACCTCCGGAAAGCCGAACAATTCCCCGATGGGCAGCAGGAAGAAGCCGCCGTAGCAGGTGACGGTGAACCCGGCGAGTGCCCAGGCCCAGCGGGGGGAGAGGAGAATCGCCCCGAGGGCGACGTGGACCAGGTAGAGGAACGTGAAGGGGTTCATCGGGCCGCCGGTGAAGGCGAGGAGGGCGGTGAGGAAGGTCACATCCAGAAACAATACTGTGATGATGAGCCATGCCGGGATGGCCTGCCGACGTTTGAGCCAGCCGAAAACCAGATTGCTCCCTCCCTCGAAGGCGAGGATCATGGTGATGATGCCCAGGGGGAGGGAGATGGAGAGGAAAATCTGGACTGCGGCGATGAGGACCGCCTGGCAGGCCACCGCTCCCCAACGGAGATGAAGCAGCCATGTGAAGGCGATCCGGGAAGCAGTTTCCCGGTCCGTATGGGAGGGGTAAAGGGGCGAGGTGATCTCGGACAACGAAAATCTCCGCTCGTGGTCGGGTGAGGGCTGGGGTTCTGTGCGGGGCAGGGCGCGCCCAGCGGTCTTCGCAGGAGCTCACAAAATATCACAGGTCCATCCGGAATGCCACCTTCCCAGGCGAGCCCCGATGGGGAGGAGGCGGGGCACTTCCTCCAAAGGCTTGTTTTATGCCGGTTCCTGGGATTTCTTGGAAGGCCTTGCGACAATATGCCGCGTTTGCCGACCACCACCTGTATGGTAGCGTTCGCCAGGTTACGGGCCGTCCCGCTGACCAGGCCTTCTTCTCTCCCCGGGCCTGCCGTCAGCGGGCGGCTCTCTTCGTGAGGCAGGATGATGGGAGGCGCCCCCTCGGGAACGATGGTGGAGAAACTCTCCCTGGCCGCCGGCAGCATGGTCCATATCTACCGCTTCCTCGCCCTCTCCATGCGCTACCCCGAAGGGGGCTGGCTGAACGACCAATACCTGATCTGGCTCTTCGGCTTGCTGGCGGGGGCCGGCCTGAGGAAAGAGGTAGCGGCCCTGCACCGGCGCCTCGCCTGTGGCAGTTGGTTGGAGGAGCTGCAGGAGGAGCACGCCCTGTTGTTTATCAACGGTCTGACCTGCTGCACGCCCGCGCCGCCGAGCGGGCACCCGTCCGAGCCGGCCCTGGCCAGGGAAAAGGATGCCGGGCTGGCCACTCCGGAGAAGTCGGGCATACTGGAGCGCGAGCTCGAGCTCCTTGCCCTCCTGTACGAGGCAGGGGAGGGCGAAGACCTGGAGAATTACCTTGGCGGCCATTTCCGCCCCTGGTTCGGGGCCATCAAGATCCAGGTGGAAAAAGAGGCCAGCCATCCTTTCTACCCCACGGTGATGAAGCTCATCGAGTATTTCACAAGGGAGGAAAATTGATGGCCTCGCAAGGCCACCAAACCGGTGGGCGGGAACGGGAAAACAGGAAATGCCAAAGTGGCCGTGGAGCGGCTTTTTTGCGAGCCCGACGAAATTGATACTCACCAAAAAGTCGTCACCCCGCGTAGGCCGGGGTCCAGTGCCGATGCAACTTGAAAACGCTGGATTCCGACTTTCGCCGGAACGACGGCAAGCGGTATTGGCGACTTTCTGCGAAACCATCAAAATTGGCCTGAATTTCACTGAAAGCTGCGGCCGGGTGGCGGCCGCTTCCGTGCCGCCGGCCGGGCAGGTTTTGGCCGAGACCGGGCTTGAGCGCAATCGGCCTTGTTTTTGGCCCGGCTGTGCAGGACACTTGAAAAGGCGTGCGACAAGATGACGCATTTGCAAGCAGATGCCCGTATGGTAGCTCTACATTCCCGGTCCATCCGTTTCCAAGGCAGTCGGACCGTCCTGGCGCCGGAGGGCCAACGCTGCTGAGCTTCGTCCTCCCAGCTACTAAGAGAGGAGAAGAGATGCCGGACCAGACCGCAGCGACCCGCATGCCGGATATGTATCGGTTCTTCTCCCTGTCCATGCGATATCCGCATCCATCCTGGCTCACGGCGACCTATTTCATCACGTTCTTCACCCTGCTCGGGGAGTTGGGGTGGGATGAAGAGGCCGCCGGGCTTCGCTCCCGTTTCGAGGCAGACGGCGACCCGCTTGAGCCGCTCCGGGTCGAATACACCCGCCTGTTCATCAACGCCATTCCGCACGTGGTCGCTCCACCTTTTGGCTCCATTTATGTCAATCCCGACGGGGTCGTTTACGGGGCCAATGCCGTTGCGACCAAGGCTTTCTACCGGGAGCACGGATTTGAGCTCGCCTCCGAAACGGCCATCCCCGACGACCTGGGATGCGAGCTGGAATTCCTGGCCACGCTGGCCGAACAGGGCAAGACCGAAGCGGAAAAGCTGTTCTTACGGACCCTGTTTCGCCCCTGGTTTCCGATCTTCCGGGATAGGGTCATCGGGGAGAGCCTCCATCCCTTTTATGTGGTCGTGGTGAAGCTGATCGATTTCTTTTCGCTGAATCCGTGACGACGGGGTGAGCTTGTCGAATGCTCTCGGATTCAGGATTTCGTCACGATCCTGTGGAAGCGTCAGCCATTCGATGGTCCTGCGGCAGAAGCCGTGAGATTTTTCAGGGCGGGTTCGGAATCGGGCCCATCTCAACTCACTTGTCGAAGGAGATTTTTCATGAGCCTGAACAGAAGGGAATTTTTGAAACGCTCCACCGCCACCTGCGCGGCGCTCACCGCCATGCGCATGGGAGGAGGCGGCCTGTTCCGTCCGGCCTCGGCGGCTGCTTCCGGTCTCCCGGGCAGCCTGGGGGCGGCGGAGGTCACCTCCGTTTGTGAAATGTGCTTCTGGCGTTGCCCCATCGTTGGCAAGGTCAAGGACGGCAAGCTGGTCAAGATCGAAGGCAATCCCAAGAGCCCGGTCAACGGCACCCGGGTATGCGCCCGCGGCAACTCGGGGGTGCAGCTGGTCTACGACCCGGACCGGGTGAAATATCCCATGAAGCGGAAAGGCGCCCGGGGAGAAGGGAAATGGGTCCGGATCACCTGGGACGAAGCCCTGGACGAGATCGCCCATAACATCCAGAAGGTCAAGAAACAATACGGCCCCCACGCCCTCGCTTATTTTGACCATGGTGCCTCGGCGGAAAACATGCGGGGAATCTTCAAGGCGCTGGGCACGGAAAATTACACCGGCGAGCCGGCCTTCTTCCAGTGCGTCGGCCCGGCGGCCCTCGCTTATCTGAATACCGTAGGCTATATCACCACCGGCACCCGGCAGTACAACGACATGGGCCACGCCAAGGCCATCCTGCTCATAGGGTCCCATCTGGGTGAGAACATCCATGTCTCCCATATCCGGGAATATATCCAGGGCCTTTCGAACGGCGCCAAGCTGGTGGTGGTCGATCCGCGGTTCTCGGCGGCGGCCAACAAGGCGGATATCTACCTCCCCATCCGGCCGGGCACGGATACCGCCCTGCTGCTCGCCTGGATCAACCATGTGATCAGCCACAACCTCTACGACAAGGATTTTGTGGCGAACCACTGCCAGGGCTTTGACGATCTCAAGGCGGCCACCAAGAACTACTCGATGGACTGGGCGGCCAGGGTTTGCGATCTGAAGGTCCCCGACATGGTTGCCGCCATCGAGCTTCTGGCCAAGGCGAGCCCCAATGTCAACATTCACCCTGGCCGCCATTCGACCTGGTACGGGAAGGGCGACGTGGGCCGCCATCAGTCCCAGGCCATCCTGACCGCCCTGTTCGGAGCGGTCGGGGTGCCGGGCGGCATCTATTTTCCGACCAAGGTCAAAAAAGGAAAGGCTGAATGCGCCGAAGCCGAAGCGGAAGAGATCCAGCCCCCGAAGGTCTCCCTCAAGGAAGGGAAATATCCTTTCTCGGCGCCATTCGGCACCGTCACGGCTGACACCATCAAGGCGATCATCACCGGAAAGCCTTACCCGGTGAAGCTCTTGGGGGTGAACGGGGTCAACATCATCCAAACCATCCCCAATCCCTACGAGACGATGAAGGCCATCAACAATCTCGACTTCATCTTCTGCGAGGACATCATGGCAGGCGAGACTGCGGCTTGGTCGGACATCGTCCTCCCGGGTGCGGTCTATCTGGAGCGCTACGACGCGGTTTATTCTTACGATGGCCTGACGCCGTATCTCACGGTGCGCCAGCCCGTGGTTCCGGCCCTCTACGAAGCCAAATCTCCATACTGGATTGCCAAAAACCTCGCCAAGCGGCTCAACATCAAGGGCTACACCTGTGACAAGGAAGAGGACTTCATCGAAGAGGAGCTGAAGGCGGCCGGCCTTTCCCTCGCCAAGCTGCATGCAGAAGGCGGCATCGTCACCTATCCCGGAAAGCCGTACCGGGACCGCAACGAGCTGGAAATCGGCACCGATTCCGGCAAAGTCAATCTGGCGGTGGAGGAGTTCGCGAGCAAGGGGCTCGACGCCGTGCCGAAGTTCATCCCGGCCCCGGCGCCGCCCAAGGGGTACACCCGGCTGATTTATGGCCGTTCCCCTGTTCATACCTTCTCCAGGACCATGAACAACGAGTGGCTGCATCATGAGGAGCCGGAGAATCGCTTGTGGCTGAACGATGAAGTGGCTAAGCATCTCGGCATTAAGGACGATGAGGTGGTGACCCTCGAAAACCAGGACGGCAAGCGCTCCCTGCCCATCAAGGTTCTGGTCACTCCGGGCATCCGGCCCGACGCGGTCTACATGACCCACGGCTTCGGCAGCAGATCGCCCCTCCTTTCGCGCGCTTACAAAAAAGGCGCGGCTGATGGATTCATGATGACCAACACCATCGAGGATCCCTACATGGGGGCCACCAGCAAGCGGACCAATTTCGTCCGCATCGTCAAGGACAAAAAAGTGCTGGCGATCCCGGAGCTGCGGCCCGTGCCGCGGGAGATTCCCTATTTTAAGAGTAAAAGGGCTTAAGGAGGTCCGACATGAGCCAATATGCGATGGTGATAGATTTGAACCGGTGCGTCGGGTGCCACGCCTGCGCTATGGCGTGCCGGGCGGAATGGCAAGTGCCGGCCAAGGAAGGATACCGCCGAAACTGGGTGAAGCGGCTCGGCCCGGCGGATGGAGGCAGCGGCCTGTCCTTTACCTTCTACCCCGGCTTGTGCAATCATTGCGATCGACCGGCCTGTACGCAAGTGTGCCCGGCCGATCCGGTCGAGAAAACCTTCAAGGACCCCAAAACAGGTGCCACCAAAACGATGACCGTGCCGGCTACCTGGAAGGACCCCTTCAACGGCAGCGTGCAGATCGACAAGGAGCGGTGCCAAGGATGCGGGGCTTGCGCCGATGCCTGCCCGTACGGGGCTCGCTATGTGAACGAGACCCCGGATGGACCGAAAGCGGACAAGTGCACCTTCTGTGTTGAACGACTGGCTCAGGGCTTGAAGCCGGCATGCGTCCAGACCTGCATCGCCGATGCCCGCATTTTCGGCGATCTGGACGATCCCAATTCGGAGGTGGCGAAGTATGTGAAGAACGGTGCCATCCGCCTGGAATCGGCCGCCGTGAAGATCGGCCCCAATGTCCGGTACTTCGGCAAGAAAAAAGACTTGGCCCTGCTCGACGCCACCTGCACGCCGAAGGCGATGCCGGAGGCATCGCTCGACCGGCGGAAAGCCTTGGCGCAGCTCATGGCCCCTGCAGTGAAAAAGGCCAAGAACCTCGGCCTGCTGGGTTTGGCCGGGGCATTGCTGGTGAAGGGGGCGCAGGAGGGGCAGGACGAAGAGTAGCCCGGCTGCGCGGATCGGAGAATTGCCCGAGGGGGTCCGCTGCCATGGTGGCGGACCCCCTTTTTCTGTTATGAGGATCGCACCGGATCGCGGGCACCCGGTTGATCTTGCGGTGGCCGTGGGGTAAGGAATCGGAAACCAGCGAAGAAGATTTTCAACCGGACTCAGCCTTGATGCAGAAGGATTCCCGAGACCATGATCCAGTCCACAAGCGAACAGCCGCGCTACCCGCACTTCCTTCATGAACGGAAGCTGTGAAGCCGTTGCCGACACCACCGGGGTCAAGGGGGGCGGTGGCTCGGGCTTCCTACCCCATGACCTGCTGGAGGCGGCCTTGGCCACCTGCCTCAATATAGAGGTGAGAATCTTCGCCGAATGTCACGGCATTCCGGTATCTGATGTCCGCACGGAAGCCGCTGGACCGAAGCCGGCCGGGCGAAACGGTCTTCAGGTATTCGGTCGAGATCACGGGGACGCTTCTCGATGAGCAGCGGCAGGAGCTTCTTCGCGTGGCCGGGGGGATTGCTCCGTCCATCGAACGCTCTCCAGGAAGCTTTCTTTTGAGCCTCTCCACGAGAGCTGACCGAAAAAAACGGAGTGTCGAGGTGGGCTAATCTAATCCTGTTACGCCGGGAGCTCGGGGATGCTTCGTCCTGGACGGAACCACGCTGATCAGGGGATGAGGGAAGAGTTTGAATATTTGTTATTAATTCAATAAGGTAGATGTGGTTGAATGGGGTAGATCCATCGGCGCCCACCGCCGAATCTCGTTTCCCATCCGGCTTGGGGGCCATCTGAAACTGCCCCTCGATTCACAACAAAAAAAGCCCGATGGCCTCCGGAGGCATAGGGCTTTTCCCTTTGTTGAGCTCACGCAAACGTCTCGCTCCTGACATCCTCCAACACCACCCAATCCTGCGCCAGCGCCCAGCTTTCGAGGTCGTGCCATTCCACCTCCGGGAAGTCGCGGCGGAGGCGGTCGATGTCGGCGGCGTACCCGGTGTGAAAGAACCATTCGTACATGGCGGCCATTTCGTCATTTTGCGGCCGCAGAGCGTCCGGAAGGACCCCTTTGTAGTGGATGTCCCGGCCGGTCGCCTTGGACAGGATGGCCGCTTCCTCTTCGCCGTTGAGCTCGTCGCCCGCGATGTCGAAGCGGTAGCCGAAGACATCCTCGCGCCGGGCGATGACCGCCGCGGTGAACGCCCCGATGTCCGCAATCGCGATCTGCTGGAGGGCTCGGTCGCCCGGCATGGGCCGCTCGAGTCTTCCCATGGCCAGCTCCTTGAGGGAGTGGGGCTGGAGAATGTTTTCCATGAAGAACACCGGGGCGACGATCGTGTAGGGGAGCCCCGAGGCCATGAGGTGCTTTTCGATTTCGAATTTGCTGTCGAAATGGGGAATGCCGGTGGCGCGGTTGGCGCTCGCCACCGAGCTGTAGACAAAATGGCCGACCTCGGCCTCCCGGGCCGCGTTCACCAAGGCCATGCCGTGGGAGATTTCCTCCTCCACCCCCTGCTCGTAGGGGGTGGTCATCGCGAATATGGCGTCCGCGCAGCGCGCCGCCCGAACCAGGGAGCTGTGGTCGGTGAAATCGCCGGCCACGACCTCGACCCCTTGGGCTGCCATCCGCCTGCCGGCGTGGGAAGAAGGATTCCGGGTCAGCGCCCGCACCCGCTGTCCCTGTTTCAACAAGGCCTGCACGACCGCGCCGCCCTGACGGCCGGTGGCGCCGGTAACCAGAATGAGCTTCGCTGGAGCCATGGAATACCTCCTTGGTGATTGTGGGAGGAAGCCGGAGCAAGCAGGGGAGGCCGCCAGGGATCGCCGGCTGGAAGAATCATCCGGGCGAACCGTCCCGGCTGATCCGGGATGTTAAGAGATGTTGTCACGATATCGCGGACAGCGGCACCGTCTGGATTGCCATTACGTGGCTGCCGGCTCCCGGGTCATGGCCTTCAGAGCCGCCTCGTAATCCGGCTCATGGGTCATTTCGGGAACGAGCTCCCGGTAGATGACCTTGCCCGCCTCGTTGATGATCACCACCGCCCGTGCCAGCAGTCCCCGGAGCGGCCCCTCCGCGATCCGCACCCCGTAGTCCAGCCCAAAGTCGCCGGTGCGGAAATCCGAGACCGCGACCGCGTCGTGAATTCCTTCCGC
>JAJYKH010000389.1 GCA_021788685.1 Deltaproteobacteria bacterium
GGTATAGTCAAAGCGTTGGCTCTTATTCCGTTTCTAATTCAATAGTGAATTGATAATCCATGGCCAAGCCACGATAGAATGCACTTTTTCTCTGTCGTGTTCCATAGCACGCAATGAAGCTTCGAGGTGATCCTCAAGAGCTTCGATACTGTCAAACACCACGTTTCCAAAGGCTTTCTCTCGCAGTTCGTCCCATATATGCTCAACCGGGTTGAGCTCAGGTGCATATGGCGGCAAGGGGAGCAGCCTTATGTTGCTTGGCACTGAAAGTTCCCCGGCTTTGTGCCAGCCCGCGCCATCAAGCACCATCACGATCCTCTCTTGCGGATGCCTAAAGGACACCTCGTCTATGAACACCTGCATGCAGTCGCTGTTGACGTGCGGCAAGATCAACGTGTCGAGCACTCCATCAGTTACCGAGACCGCGGCATAAGCATAGGTGTATTCCTGGGTCACCATCGCCTTGCACATTGGCCGGATCGGCTTGGGGCACCAGCACCGCCGCGTATCTGAAATCCTCCCAAAACGGGCCTCGTCCTGAAACATCACTCGGATCGGGCCGCCTGACCATTGGTTGTTGATCAAGGCGATGATCTGTGGGAATTTTTTTTCCACTCCTCTTGGGCTGCGACATCGGAGCTCGGATGTCGCTTATCAGGAGCGAGCTTCCGCCAGTTGTGCCGGTGAAGAAGGTTATAAGTCGAAGATAAGGCTGTCTTGCGCCCCAGGCGTTCATCCAGAGCTTTTTTGATCTCTCCAACTACAAGAATGCCACCTGCTGCTGCCTGCCCCAGAAAAGGCGCAAGAAACTGCTCCTCTTCTCCCACGGTCATGTTTTCTCGACGGCGCCCACCCCGTCGCCGTTTAGCCTCACCCTTTTTACCGCCAGTCCGGATAAACTGGGTCCGCAATTGACAGGCCCAGCCACGTGATACCCCCAGGATTCCGGCCACCTGGTCCATGGAGAACCCAAACTCCAGCGGCAAGATCACCGCCTGAGCCTGCCGCAGTTCTTCGACCGTACGGGCCCTCTTCAGAAGCTTCTTTGCATTCCCCAATAGTTCTTTGCCGCTTGCGGGTCTCCCCATATGCCCACCTCCTTTGCGATGTGAGCATATTATATCACTTTTGATTTAGAAATGGAATAAGACCATGGACGATTCTGCCATCTCCTATTTGTAAGCGGTTGCAGGGTGCCGAGATTTAGGCCCTCTTGCCCGAAGAGCTTAGAGGGCCTTATGCAGCTTGCTGCCCGCGAAAGCGGCCTGTGAGCTGGACTGATGCTCCGCGAACAGGCCGCTGACAAAGGAGATGCGGTGCCCTGTGACCGCTTACGGCCGAAGACACGTGCCGGCACCGACCTTAGCACACCACCCGGGCCGCCGCCACCCCGAAACGAACGCCATTCTCCGTTCTGAAAGGATTTTTTCGTCGGTCCGCCCGGAAGGAGTGGCAGCCCCGCACCGCCTTGCGTATGATAGCGGCATGACCGAAGCGAGCGACAAATCGGGGGCGAAGGCCGGAAACCCGCCCGTGCTCGAAGTCAACGGCCTGGCCAAGCGGTTCGGCGACCGGCAGGTGGTGCGGGGGCTCGATTTCCGGATCGAAAGGGGAGAGTGCCTCGGCTTCCTCGGCCCGAACGGCGCCGGCAAGACCACCACCATCCTCATGCTTCTCGGGCTGGTGGAGAAGAGCGCCGGGGAAAGCCGGATCTTCGGCCTGCCGGTGAACGGCCATTTGCGGGCGATCAAGCAGCGGGTGGGGGTGGCCTCCCAGACCGACAACCTCGACCCGGACCTCACCGTGGAAGAGAACCTGCTCATTTACGCCAGCTATTTCGGCATGGGGAGGCAGCAGGCCCGGCGGCGGGCCGGCGAGCTGCTCGACTTCTTCGCCCTCTCCCAGCGGAAGGGGGACCTGGTCCCCCAGCTGTCGGGCGGGCAGCGGCGGCGGCTCATCCTCGCCCGGGCCCTGGTCAACGAGCCCGAGCTCCTCATCCTGGACGAGCCCACCATCGGCCTCGACCCCCAGTCCCGCCATCTCATCTGGGAGCGGCTGGCCACCCTCCGCAGCCAGGGCACCACCATGCTCCTCACCAGCCACTATCTGGAAGAGGTCTCCCGCCTCAGCAGCCGGGTGGTCATCATCGACGAGGGACGGATCGTGGCCCAGGGCGAGCCGCAGCGGATGATCGCCGAGCTGGTGGGAGTCGATGTCTTCGAGGTGCCCGGCCCGGCGGCCGCGCTGGATGCCATCGAGGCGGCGGTGGCCCTCTGCGACGCCACCGTGGAGCGGGTGAAGGACAAGCTCTACATCTACGCCCGGGCGGAGTGCCCGGAGCTGGAGGAGAAGGTGCGGGCCATGCACGGCTGGCTCCGCCGCCCCGCCAACCTGGAGGATCTCTTCATCCAGCTTACCGGCCGTTCCTTGCGAGAAGCTTGATGACCCGCCGCTTCCTCCGGATCTGGCAGCGCAACTACCAGGTGTGGCGCCGGCACGTGATGGCGAGCCTCATCGGCAACCTGGGCCAGCCGGTGCTGTTTCTTCTGGCCATGGGGTACGGCATTGGCCGGCACATCGAGACCATCGGCAACCTCACCTACCTCCAGTTCATCGCCCCCGGCCTGGTCGCCTCCTCGGTGATGTACAGCGCCGCCTTCGAGGCCACCTACGGCGCTTACACCCGCCTCGCCACCCAGAAGACCTACGAGGCGATCCTCATGACCCCGGTCACGGTGGAGGAGCTGACCCTGGGGGAAATCACCTGGGGGGCGAGCAAGGGGCTCCTCTCGGGGCTCATCATGCTCGCGGCCTTTCCCCTCTTCGACCTCTGGCCCTCGCCCTGGACCCTCGGCCTGCTCCCGGTCCTATTCCTGGAAGGGATCTTCTTTGCCGCCTTCGGCCTGATCATGACCGCCCTCGCCCG